>DATDTY010000028.1 GCA_035290625.1 Candidatus Nanoarchaeia archaeon | reverse complement strand
ATCGGGCAACAGCAGTATAAAAAGGTGCTACGGGAGTAGCGTAAGCTCCAGAAAAGCCAGAACCATACGAACAGAAGTCTATGGCAGACTAGCCTGCCATAATCTATTTGGCTGGCTTTTCAGACTTTCGGGACAGAGCCCGCGCCATCAATACCTTTATATACGCCAATTTTCAATTCTCTCTCCATGAGGAAGTCCATCCCAAGGGAGCTTGAAATCAAGCCAGTAACATTCATCAAGTTCCTTTTCATTACGCTCTTTGTAGCCATAGCTATCCTTTCCTTCTTCATACTGAGGCCGTTTATCAATGCACTCCTCACATCGCTGGTCCTCAGCTATCTCTTTTTTCCAGTCTACAGAGCATTATACCAGAGAACAGGAAGGAGGAATCTGAGCGCACTGATTGTCACTTTTTCAATTATTGTTGTTTCTTTACTCTTGCTTATCTTTGTTGCTAATACACTGGGAAAGGAAATCATATCTTTCATTGGATCCACTGGCTGGCTGAATACTCTCCAGCCGACCTTGGGCTGCGCAGACCAAACAAGCCTTTTTTGTGCCACCTCCCAGGATATCGCGGCCTTTATCACAAATGAGAAATACCGGGGCTATTTTGAATTTGCCCTCAAGGCGATCCCTCCAGTCGCCCAAGATGTCAAAGAAGCGGCTTTCCATATTGCAAGGTTTGCCCTGAATATCTTTATTGTCTTTTTTGCAATGTTCTTTATTTACAGGGATGGCCAGGCATTTACCAAGTCCCTTGAGCCGCTCCTCCCCCTATCGGCTGCTGACCGGCGAAGAATTTTTGCCCAGTTTAATGACCTCACGTATGCAATTGTCTATGGAAACCTCATGACTGCTGGCCTTCAGGGCTTAGCTACCTCTCTTGGATTCTGGTTCTTCGGCATACACTCCCCTCTGCTTTGGGGATTTCTTGCTGCCTTCTTTGCGCTGATCCCCTTTGTTGGAGCTTCTCTTATCTGGGGCCCGGCAGGCATCTATCTCCTTGCCACAGGGTTTTCTCAGGGCAACACCGGGGTCATCATATCAGGGATTGTACTGCTCCTCTATGGAGCCCTGGTTATAAGCATGATTGACAATATCCTGAGGCCGAAGCTTATCGGCGACAGGGCAAATGTGCATCCTGTGATTGTCCTGCTGGGAGTTATGGGTGGGCTTGGAGTCTTTGGCTTTATCGGAGTTGTTCTTGGGCCTGTTATCCTGGCTTTCCTGATAACCTTCACAGAGATTTTCAAGAAGGAGATCTTAAGGAAGTAGTAGCTCGAATAGCTACTTGAATATCTCCCCCGTCTCATTGCTCCAGAAAAGCAAATCCAAATGGTCTATCGGAATTCTTATCTCTTCTGAAAATTGCCTGAATCTCTTCTCAATGAGGGAATATCTTTTCTTTGTGAGTGTTCTTGGAAGCGCCTTCAATGCCCCATACTCCTGCAGATTTTTTAAAATATGGCGATCGAGTATTGCGAGATTCCTATGGCCTATGTTCCTCAGATAGTGGCTGGCTTCCTTCAAGCCCATGCCTTTTACATCATGGATAATATAAGAAGCAATCTCTTTTGGGCTCTTCCTTGAAGTCAATTCCTTAAGCACTGCAGGAAACATTTCCCTGAACTCCAGAAGCCTTTTTGCCTTGGTATGGTGAAACCGAATCCTCCCTAAAAATTGTTTTGGATCAATGCCTGAATTCCAAAAATCAGCCTTCTTCATCTCCATAACAGCCTCCCAGCTCCTCTTTCCGCTTGTCTGGGGAGTCAGCAGGCAAAAGCAGCCTTCATAGAAATACTCCTCAGGAGGAATCCGTGAGAATTCAGCCAGCCGCTGCTCTATAGCATCTTTCTTCTTCGAATATTCTTTCTTTAAGCTAGAAATCTTCTTGCGGTCGAGCCTCATAGCAACCCAGAAATCTCCCTCAAAAATTCATCTTTGCTTCGGAATACCAACCCCTTGATTCCAAAGGCTGTCGCTGCTTTGACATTTTTCTGGCTGTCATCTATGTACAGGCATTCAGACACTCCGACTCCAAACTTCTTCAAGACTGCTTCAAAGCATCCCTTCTCAGGCTTCCTTGATCCAACCTGGTAGGAAACAACACCTCCATCAAAATAATCCTGGAAAGGAAAAACTTTGCTAATCAATTCCCAGTACTCCTTTGCATAATTCGTGAGATAGGCAGTCTTGACCTTTTTCCGAAGCTCCCTGACAACCTCAAGCATGGGCTTGTTAGCCTGTTTTAACCGCACGACTTCCTTTGTTGTAGCCTGTGCGTCAAGGTTGAGGTTAAACCTCCGGAACACCTTTGCCCAGACATACTCAAGCGTCACCTCATTTCTCTCAGCCATCTCTATCAGCTTGTTATAATACGGAACAACCTCATCCAGCTTCAATCCATATTTTTTGCAGAACTGCGGAAAGAACTCATTCTCCTCATTTGAAAATAAGACTCCTGACAGGTCAAATATCATCAACTTCATACAAGAAAGAGTTCGGACTGGTTTATTTATGCCTTTCTTTATTCTCCGCATACCTCCCTCCTTTATTTTATAACTATCAAGTGATAAAATCAGAAACATTTATAAATCTACACGTCTTGCCTGTCTGCCATGAATGTTGATATTTTTCCTTCATATATGCCAGCATCATTGCTGCTGAGCATCCTGTATATGGACAATGAGGAGCAGATCTTTTCAATAGCCAATGGAGGGAACAGCCCGCTGAATTCCAAGCAACAGCAATCGCTTACCAAGATATTCCATTTTCCTGGTTTTCGCTCCTACTTTCGCCACTATTTTGACAAGACCTCTGATTTTGGGCCGACGCTCTATCAGCTCTGCCCTGGAGAAACACAGGCTTCTGTGCTCAGCTTTAGCAAAGCACTCAGAGGCAACGGAGATTACCTGCTTGATGTCGGCAGGAAGCCTTTCTTGGGATTTGACGAATCTGGCTTTCCCTATTTTGGAGATGAGATCGAGAATGCCCGTGCGTATCGAACTACTTCAGAAGCACTTGACAGATTTAATCGAGTCAATCCTCTTGATGCCACGCTTTCCACCCTCTGCTCCCTTTGGAACAATGTCTATTCTGCAGAGCATCCCGATTATCATGACCCTATCCAGGCCGCATTTGCCGACACACAAAAGCTGCGCAGGCGATTTAGAATCCCTCTTGGTATCCTGTTAGGGTATCAGTCCACTTATGACTACAAGGTATTTTCTGTTGAGCCTGAGCATGGTGTCAGGAATCCTGAGAAGACGGATGATCTTATTGAGCTTTTCAAGCACCTCAATACGTATCTGCCCTTGTTGTACCCTTCTCTTTATCAGAGGGGCAAGGCGAGGGCACGTGAGCTTGGTCCATTGCGGCTGCGCAAGGAAAGTAATGAAACGGCTGATGGGCTTTATGTTACCCGGAAACCCCTTACTCACGGATCCACAACCCTGGACTTTTCCCTCCATAAGGTTGTTTATAAGGGGGATATCCATAAGACGCCGGAGATTATAGAATCCAAGGCAATAAAAAGGAACCTCAGCCTTGATCAGATCATCTTTGAATTTCCTGCAATTGATTCGATGGCGCTCCTTGTTCCTACACTCTTGCATATCAAATTCGGTATGCTAGGCGATATCGATCATCAGATAACAACAAACTATAAGGGCGTTGAACAAATCATTGATGAGGCCTTTAAGGAAAATCCTGGATGCACCCTCTACGCCCTCAGGAGCTTGGCTGCTGAGCAGGGCATCGAGGATATAGATCCCACCCGCCTAGATGATTTGAAGAATGCGGTTATCGGAAAAATCAGGCCAGCTGAAATCCAGGCTGAGCTCAGCCAGACACTTACTCTGGTGCATCAGGCATCTTTGCTTCACGACGAACTGCGTGAATTAAAAGGCCTAAAGAGCCTCTCAAATTTGGATGAAATTGCGCGCACCACCCAGCAGCTGATCGATTTGAGAAATGCCGAGGCGTATAAAGCATTACAGGGCGTCGAGATGAAAAGAAGAAGGGAGCGATGGAAACCCAACCCCTCTCTTGTGCCTCCAAAATACCCTAAATCCAAATAACAACATTTATATACCTATCCTCCTCAAAAAGCCGCACGGTCTTTTATTAACAAACGAGGTGGTATGATGAAAGGGTATTGTACAACTATTGTTGGTGTGCTTATTCTTGTATTAGCTATCTGGGATATCGCAGTGCCGCTTAAGTGGGCAAGCTGGGGTTTTCTTGTGCTGGGCATTGTTCTCCTTGCGCATGAATCGTCAAGCTGCTGCAAGCCCCGGATGAGCAGCCTTGCGATGACTCCTTCAGCGGCACCGAAGAGGAGAGGAAGGCCAAAGAAGTAGCTTTTTATTTTCTTTTTTTCGCAATCCTTATAAAATCCAACTTAAGCCATAGGCCTTATGGATCACCATAGCCTTCCAGCCAAGCTGGTTCTGGAAAAGCTCCGCACATCTTCTCATGGCTTGTCTCAGGCTGAGGCAGCGCGCCGGCTTGTCCAGTTTGGGCCCAATGAAATCAAGGAAAAAAAAAGTGTCAGGCCGCTCGCCATCTTTCTTGGCCAGTTCAGGAGCTTTGTGATTGGGCTTCTGATCGCAGCAACAGCAATCTCTTTCCTCCTTGGTGAGATTCTCGATGCATTTGTTATCCTTGCCATTATCATCCTCAACGGGATGCTCGGCTTCTTTCAGGAATACCGCGCTGAAAAGACAATTGAGGCGCTCAGGAAGCTTACCTCTCTCAAAGCAATCGTATTTAGAGACGGCAAGGAGGCAGAAATTCCTGCAAGCCAGCTTGTTCCTGGCGATGTTATCCGTGTAGAAACAGGACAGAAGGTGCCGGCAGATGGCAGGATACTTGAGGCTTTTAACCTTCAAACCCAGGAAGCTTCGCTGACAGGAGAGTCATTGCCGCTCCTGAAAGACGCCAGGGAGATTGCAGCTGAGGCGCGTGCGTCAGACAGGACCAACATGCTTTTTTCCTCAACTATTGTTGTTGCAGGACATGGGAATGCAGTCGTGACGCAAACAGGAATGCAGACCGAGATCGGAAAGATAGCGGCCCTTATCCAGCAGCAAAGGCCGGAACCCACTCCGCTCCAGGTCAGGCTTAAGAAATTGGCAACCCTCTTAGGCTCAATTACCGTCGCTGTCTGCATCATTGTGTTTATTTCAGGGGTCATCAAGTCTCCGGAGATTCTCAGGCTTCTTTTCGCAAAAGATTTTTTAGGTTTTCTTCATTCAGCCCGGGACCTCTTTCTCATAGCAGTCAGCCTGGCAGTTGCAGCCATACCTGAAGGATTGCCTGTTGTGGTTACCATCGGGCTGGCTTTGGGCGTGAGAAGGATGGCTGCCAAAAACGTACTTATCAGAAAGCTCCCAAGTGTGGAGACGCTGGGGTCGACCACGGTCATCTGCTCTGATAAGACCGGAACCCTCACAAAGAATGAGATGACTGTAAAGAAGATATACACCAACGGGCATGAGATCGATGTCACAGGGAGCGGGTATGCGATTGAAGGAGAATTCCTTTCGCATGGAAAGAAAGCCAGGAAAAAAGACATTGAGTTCCTCCTGAAGATCGGCAGCCTCTGTAATGATGCAAGATTTATTGATGGCCAGCTGCTGGGGGATCCGACAGAAGGGGCTCTGCTCGTTTCTGCTGCAAAAGCAGGCCTTCTGAAAGAGAGCCTGGAGAAATCTTCACCCCGCTTAGGCGAGATCGGATTCACCAGTGAGCGCAAGAGAATGAGCACGCAGCATAGGCTTGGAGCAAAGACCTATGTCTTTACAAAAGGAGCTCCTGATATCATCCTTGGGTACTGCAACCACATCTACGAGTCTGGAAGGATCAGCAAGCTTACACTTCAAAAAAGGAAGGAGATACTGGCAATCAACCAGAGATTTGCTTCTGAGGCATTACGGGTTCTTGGCTTTGCCTTCAAGCACGCACGGGTTCTTGAGGAAAATGGGCTGGTTTTCATCGGCCTTCAGGCGATGATTGACCCTGCAAGGGAAGAGGTTAAGGGCTCTATCCAGAGGTGCAAGGAAGCGGGAATTAAAGTCGTGATGATAACTGGAGACCATCTGGCCACAGCCCAGGCAATTGCAAAAGACCTTGCAATCGAAGGAAATGCCATGGAAGGAGCAGAGCTTGCAAAGATAAGCCAGAAGGAACTGGAAGACCAGGTAGAGCGTATCGGGGTCTATGCACGCGTCAATCCTACTGACAAAATGAAGATTGTGGAGGCCTTTAAATCAAAGGGAGAAGTTGTGGCAATGACTGGAGACGGCGTCAATGATGCTCCCAGCCTCAAGCGTTCGGATATTGGAATCGCGATGGGTGTCACAGGGACAGATGTTGCAAAGGAGGCATCGCATATGATCCTTACCGATGACAATTTCGCATCGATTGTGCATGCCATTGAGGAGGGAAGAGGAGTGTATGATAACCTCAGAAAGTTCATCGCATTCCTCCTTTCAGGGAATATCGCAGAAGTCCTTATCATATTCTTTGCCATCATCTCAGGGCTGCCTCTGCCGCTTGCCGCCATCCAGCTTCTTGTCATCAATCTCGTGACTGACGGGCTCCCTGCTACTGCCTTGAGCGCAGACCCTTTTGAGCCAAGGGCGATGAAGCGCAGACCTGTAAGCTCCGCGGAGAAGATCTATGGCAGGATGAATGCTTATCTCATCTACTACCCCTGTCTTATGACTCTTGTGGCTCTCTCTACATTCCTATATTTCATCAATACAGGCCAAAGCCTTGTCAAGGCCCAGACTGCAGTGTTCCTTGTGATCACGTTCTTTGAACTCTACCAAGCCTTCTCCTGCAGGTCTCTCCGCTATCCTGTCTTCAAGGTTGGAATCTTCAAAAACCGCTATTTGAATCTTGCAGTTGTTTCCTCCTTCCTTTTCGCTGCCGCAATTGTATTTATCCCCAGCTTAAATCCTATATTCAAGACAGCGCCTTTGACACTCATAGAATTCGGCTCAATTATTGCAGTCTCTTCTGCCGGCTTTATTTATCTGGAGCTTTCAAAGGCTCTCCAGAAGCCTCAAATTTGATATACCACTTATTTGCTTCAGGATCGTATGAAAAGACAACAAAGTACCTCTTTGATTTGTCAAGCGCAAACAGCAAGGGTGAAGGGACTGTCGTCTCGTAGCTTGAGCCCCTTTTATATAGCCTTCGTCTGAGGATCGTTGCCATAGCCAACTTTAGCCTAATGAAGTTTATATACTTATCTATTTCTGAGTGAATTTACTTATCAATAATAGTACTTTTATACTTATTTTTTATCAAATAGCCTGAAATCTTTGTTTAACTATATTGAAAGTAATTAGAATTGAGGCTGGTTATCCAGGAATCCTGAGGAGCAAAGCTTATAATCACTACATGGCGCTTCTACTTCTATGGATATTGCTTTGATCTGCTCACTGAAAGATCCAGCAAGCGTGAATATGAATCATGGCTTTGCCTTCTTTGAAGAAACAAGGGAGAGGTTTCAAGGATGTCTTGTCTATCAATACCGCCTTTCACCCCACATGCTCAGGCTTTACACAGTCGAGGATGAGCTGCTCTCTATGGCAGTATTTCCAAAGGCAGATCTCCTGATCTTCCTCTCCAAGCACCGCAGCAAGGAAAACACTCCAAACTTCACAATCCATGCTCCTGGAAACTGGGGAAAAGCAGAGTTTGGGGGGCAGGAGGGGAAACTTTGCCCAACCAGCGCATTCTCTCTCAAATCACTCTTTATCGGGATGTCAAAAACTGCTGGGCTTCCGGTAACTCTGGAGCCTACGCACCATGGCCCTTATACAGAGATTCCGAGCATTTTTGTTGAAATAGGGTCAACAGAAAGGGAATGGAGCAACAAGGAATATGGAGCGCAGATTGCAGAATCCATCCTGAACACATTAAAAAATCCGGCAAAGAAATACAAGCCGGCATTGCTCCTCGGAGGGCTTCATTACAATGATGCTGCAAACAAAATACAGAAAAACTCCGGCTTAGCCATCGGCCATATCTGCCCGAAATACAGCCTTCCTTATGTCAGCAAGGCGTTGCTCAGCCAGGCGATAGAAAAAACAACAGAAGGGATTGATGTGATTCTCGTGGATTGGAAGGGCATGGGAGAGGAGAAACAGAGAATCCTCAATCTTCTTGACACAATGAGCCTTCCCTATGAACGAATGCAGAGGATAGCACTAGAGTAGATACTACTGATCCTACCTCTTACCTTTCTTTTCCTGCTTCTGCTTTTCAGGGGCAGCTTCTTTCTTTGGAGCAGCCTCCTTCTTTGCCCCAGCCTCTTTCTTCTCGCCTTCCTTGGCTCCTTCTGCTTTTGCCCCTTCAGCTGCTGCAACCTCAACAGGAAGCAATTCAGTAACAATCGCAACAGGTATGCCTTCCGCAAGCATGCGGTTCTTGATCTCTGAACGCACTTTCCCCTGCATCTCTGAGATAATGAGCTTACCCTTGGCAACAAACTCCTCTCTGCGCTTCTCGATCTCTTCAGCCAGCCGCTTTCGCTCTTCTTCAAGATGTTTGAGTTCCTGGGCTGTGAGTTCAGTCTTCTCAGTCCTGATCTCCTCATTAAACTTTCCTTCATTTACCAGCCGGATTGCCTGCTTTGCGTCAACACCCTGGACAAGGATTCCCATTGAATTGCAGCTGCCAATAATCTCCTTCACATTCTCCTTCAATGTCTTGCCAAGGAGGCTGTCTTGCTTCATCTTGGCTATCTTGATGATCTGCTCAATCCTCAAATCAGCAACCTTGTCTGTTAAGGGGTTCTTGGCTCCCTTTTCAACACCAGCTTCCTTAAAAATCAATGCAGATGAAGGAGGGGTTCCAACTGTTACCTCAAATTCCTTTGTGCCTGAATCCACTATAACTTTGATTGGGACCTGCATCCCTTTGAAATCTGCAGTCTTCCTGTTTATTTCAGAAACCACCTGGCCTATGTTTACTCCAAGAGGCCCGAGCTGAGGCCCGAGAGGAGGGGCCGCTGTTGCTTTACCGCCCGGTACAAGCGCCTGAACTGATTGTGTTGCCATTTGAATCTCACTTATATCTCAGTATCCTCATCTTCAGGAATCCTGGAGCTCTCGTCTTTGGTATCTCTCCTAATAACCTTGACTGCGTCCATCTTCATCGTCATTGGAATTGGCACCGCAGCTCCGAGCAATTCAACCACCACGTCTTCCTTGATCTTGTCAATCCTTTTTATCTTTGCCTTCTCTCGCTTGAATGGCCCCGAGATGATCTCGACGATATCATTCTTCTCGATATTCACTTCCTTCTTGACCTGCTCAAGCATATGGCCAACCTCATTGAAGTCGATACTGTTTGGCAATACCCCCCTTGCATAAGGGACATTAAACGCAGCCTGCTCAGCATCACTTCTGGAAGCAGCCTCAACAAAGATGTACCCTCTCATGCCGTGCGGCTGCACAACTGCATAGACTCCAAGCTTCCTCTTCCGCGCATTCGAGCTCACAAAGTCCATGACCTGTGATTCCCGGTTTGCTGTAGTCCGGAGCGCATAGAGCTGAGAGCCCAGCCCAGCTTTCTCACTGGCTCCTTTCTCGTCCACTTCAACTTGATCCTTTTCCATAGAATCTTCATCCAAATAATAGCGCGTCAATCAGATGGACCAAAAATCCAACCAATCCAATGATGACCATCCCCAATGCAGACACCTTCACTATAGTCTTGAATTCAAACCCTGACGGCTTCTTTGTAATCCGGAATACTCTCCTGCATTCAAGCACAAACCCCTTGAACCTCTGCCACTTCGTAGGCTCTGCAAACCCTTCCATTCTCAGCAGGATTAGACAGGGGTTTTTAAAGGTTTTGGAGACAGAAAACAGATTTCATCGGTAGCTTAATAAATAAACCGTGCTTCCCCCCAACATGGCAAAATTCCAGCAGATGTTGATTTCCGCGAATAGAGCAGCTACAACGATCACTACTTTTAAAGCACCAGAACCCATAAGGGTTATTGAAAGCGTCAAGCAGCAGAGAGAAGTTCTGCAAAGAGAATTTGGATATAAAACAAACGATCCTAAAATAGGCCTTGTCTCTTTTCATACCTTTGATCCTGGGAACGCATCTCGACTTGGAATAGGTTTGATATTAGCACCGGGCATAACTATCATGGATGATAAATGGGCTCAAAGAAATCTTTATCCTCGTGGGGACCCCCTTGATGCCTTCGATAGATATGATATGCATATGCCCAACACTTTTGCACTCAAATATTCTCCAAAGCTAAGCCAGGGGGCTTACATGCATGTCTCAACGTTTGCACTGGTTGTTGGCTATGATGGAAACAAGGACTTTGACCAAACCTATGCCCTCCTTGTAGAAAAGAAAACCGGTCAGCAGCAAGCAGGAGCAATATCTATTGCAAATCAGGGCATAGAAGCGCATCAAGTTAAAAAAGAAGGCAAGGCGATTGACGAAATAAGTCTTGAGACAGAGATGTTCCGGAGAGCTATTAGGTATGATGCAGCAACCACGCTAATGCTTGATGAAGCCCAGATGAAGGGATATCAAGATATTGGCCTTGCATTAATGCCGGGGAGTGCTGATGCAGGTGGGCTCCTCGTTGCAGAGATTAATGCTGCTGAGCTTGAAAAAAGATACCAAGAGGATTCTGGAAAGAAGAAGCCTATCATGGTCAAGACAGCAGAACTGAGCGACTTCCTGAGATCAGGGGTAGAGGTCAACTCACTCTTGGAAGATACTGCCTTAGGATCTATCATCCACAACAGAGAAAGATTTGGCGCTCTTTATGAGGAAGCGTTAAAGCATAAAGTCTCTTGATTTCTTCAATCCACAAACTCAATCCCAAGCCCGCATCACAGGCACTCAACCCCTTTCAGTTAACTATTTAAACTTCTCCGGCTTTATAACCTGCGATGGCAAAACAAATAACAGTAACGGTTCTCGTAAAGCAGGAGGATACTGGCTATTCAGTAGTATGCCCTGAATTGAATGTGGCAAGCCAGGGAGAAACCTTTGAAGAAAGCATTGCTAATATCAAAGAAGCTGTAGAGCTCTACATTGAAAGCGCAGAAGAGCTTGGAATTATGGATGAAGTTCTTGAGCAATTGGGCATCTCAAAAAAAGATTTCAAGCAAGGCAAGATTGTTCCAAAAATTGTTACCGCAAGCGTTCCTGTAGAGATTACAATTTAAGATGAAACTGCCTGTTGTTTCTAGCGATGAAGTAATAAAAGTCCTTCAAAAAGGAGGATTCTCAATGGTCCGGCAGAAAGGCTCTCACATGTCGTTCCATAAACTGGAGCAAGGGAAAACCCTCCTGGTCGTTGTTCCCAGAAGAAGGGAAATCAAAAAGGGGACGTTACTTAGCATCATCAAACAAGCAGGGATGACAAGAGAAGATTTTATAAGAAGCATTCAATGAACCCTAAGAAACATTCAATAACCTCCTCATTCTGTGGCAATACACACTCTTTAATCCACAAACTCAATCCCAAGCTCGTCATTGACGCTTTCCGGCTTGAGCTTAGGCTTGTTTCCAAGAATCTGCGTTGATTTCACTCCGGTCACGATCAGCATTGCCCGGATTGTCTTCTCGAGGTCATCGTAAATCTGTGCACCCCAGATAATCTTGGCATCAGGGTCCAAGCTGCTTGAGACTGTCTCTACCACCTTCCTTGCCTCATTCAGGGTCATATCAGGGCCGCCAGCAACATTAATCAGGGCGCCGTTTGCCCCTGCGATATCCACATCCAGAAGAGGGTTGGCAATTGCCTTCTCAACAGCTTCCACTGCCCGGTTTTCAGTGTCAGACTCTCCCACTCCAATCATGGCAATGCCTCCTTTTCCCATCACTGCCCGGATATCAGCAAAGTCAAGGTTCACCAATCCAGCTTTGGTCACCATCTCAGCGATCCCCTTGACCGCGTTTGTGAGGATCTCATCAGCAACTTTGAATGCTGTATGCAGGGGCAGATCCGGAGCAAGCTCAAGCAGCTTGTCGTTTGGAATCACAATCAGCGTATCCACGCTCTGCTCCAGCTTCTCCAGGCCAATCATGGCATTTTCATATCTCCTATGGCCTTCCATGGAAAAGGGCAGGGTGACGATTGCTATGGTCAGTGCACCGACCTTCTTGGCAATCTCTGCAATTACCGGTATACTTCCGGTTCCGGTTCCTCCGCCAAGGCCGCAGGTGAGGAAGATCATATCGCTGCCGTGCAGCAGCTTTTTCAGTTCAGCTTCTGTCTCCCGGGCAGCCTCTTCGCCTATTTTTGGATCAGAGCCAGCTCCGAGGCCGCGCGTGATCTCCTTCCCGATGAGGACTTTCTTGTCAGCTGACGTATAGAGCAGATCCTGGGCGTCTGTATTCACTGCCACAGTCTCAGCGCCAGCCACTCCTACTTCAGTGATCCTGTTGATCGTATTGTTTCCGCTTCCGCCGCAGCCAACAACTTTTATCGTTGCACGATGCTGCTGAAGGATCTTTTCAAGCTCAGCATCCATCTCATTCGTCTTTGAAATCCGCTTTACTGAGCTTGCGTCAATCTTTACCCCTGGCTTCTGATACTGCTTTGGCGCAGGTACTGGTTCACGAGGAGCGGCTCCCCCTGAATCAAAGTACTCTTCAACTGTTGGCTTTTCCCCCTCATCCATAGAACTCCGGCATGCTCAGGTCTTATTTAAATGTTTTCATTGGCCAATACTAAACTTTCACTGTCTGAACCTTTTCCTTCTCCACAACGAACCCAACCTCTTTTATCTTTGTGAGGCCTGCAACCTTCTTGGAAATGTCCTCTGCTATCTCTTTTGGGATTTCGGCTGGGACTGTAACTATTGCCTTCTGCTCGTTCAGCTCTATCTTGGGCTTTATCCCAAGCAATGCTTTCATCAAGGATTCAACCTTCAGCTTTTCATCATCAACGATCCTGTTGATTCTGATATCATACACTACTTCTTTTCCTGCCAAGGGATGGTTGAAGTCAACAATCACCCTGCCTCCTGTTACTGTCCTTATAATACCGCCAATGCCATCAATATTTACTGTAAGCCCCGGAACAGGCATAATCTTTTCCTTGGAGAATGAAGACGTTGGAACCATTCTGAGCAGCTTGGGATTCTTCTTTCCAAATGCCCTTTCTGGCGGGAGAGTAATCGTGTAGACTTTTCCTACCTCTTTTCCGGCAAGCTCTGCCTCAAGGCCAGGCAGCATATGCTTCTCTCCCAGGCAGATCACCTGCGGCTTAAATTCAAAATGAGAATGCTGCAATCCTGAGTCCTTTGCAACAGAGGCATGCGTAGTGTCGAAGACGCTTCCGCCAGCCCTTCCGGTGTACTCAACCTCGATAAAGTCCCCTTTCTTGGTAGACACCATACTCAAAAGGGAAGAAGGCGCTTATTTAAACCTTTTGATGAAGGTAATGATGTCTTCGGCAGCCTTCCCGGCAGAAATGTGTGAAGTATCCACAACATAATCATAATTTGCCCTTTTAAAATAATCGAGCTGGTAGTATCTCTTATATCTCCTTTTCTCAGAGGCGATCCTCTTCAGAATATTCTCCTTGGTTTTCTTCAAAGAGATATTCTCTGCCTCATCCTTCCTTTTCGTCTGATACACTCGTTTTGCTCCGGTATCAAGGTCAACATCAAGAAATATCTTAACTGATCCTGGAATAAAATGCCAGCCTAATCGGGAGTCAATGACAAAATTATCCTGAGCATTTCCAAGATTGCTCTGCTTCTTGTCCAAAAGCTCATCAATCTCCCTGCTCTTCTCAGCAATCCTGCTCAATTCCAGCAAAGAAATGCCTTTCTCAACAGCAATCTCACCCATGAGATCTCCAATAGAATAATGCTTGATCCCTAATTTTTTTGCAACCAGCCCGGCGACTGTTGATTTTCCGCTTCCTGGCATGCCTGAGATGGTGATGATCATAGGAGGCTTGACCCAGAATGAGTATATAAATATTAACGTATCTGAACAAGACCGTCCTTTGTCGCAGCCATTCTCCTTGGAATCACACGAACCCCTTCAGTGTAGGGCTTTCCTGCGGCATTCTTTGGAAGAAATCCCCTTCGCATATCTGCCTCATCATCAAATCCTATCTGAACGCCCTGCTCAACCTGCGCTCCGCTGTCAATGATGGTTCCCTTTATGCAAGCTCCCGGCTGAATAACTACATCATTATGGGTAATCACGTCTGTAAGGGTGCTGTCTTCAGCTACTGATCCCGGGCCTAAAATTACATTCTCAAGTGAGCACTTCTCAACAATACACCCCGGAGATGCCAAATAGCGGCCGTTGGAAGTAATCCCATAAATCTTTGCAGGCAGGGTATGCCCATTAAGGAAATTCCATATCCTCCATTTTTTATTATATAAATCAATTGATTTGGGTAATGCCTTCACCTGATCCATTGACGCATCAAATAATGCGCGTACCGTCCCAACATCGATCCAGTTTAACTTTTCTTCTTCACCGGTCTCTGTTGGAATCCTGTTTGTCGTATAGGTATACGCATGCAAGTGGCGGTCGTTTACTATTCTCGGAAACACATTCTTTCCAAAATCTATATCCTCTTCACCAATATACGATAATGCCGACGTCTTAAAAATATAGATGCCCATATTTGCCAGACAGTACCCAGGAAAATCCGGCATTTCCGGTGGATCTTCCACTTTCTCATGAAATCCTGTTATTCTCCCGCCTTTCTTGGTTTCCATGACCCCCAAGCGGGCAGCATCTTTCTTCAGAACGGGTAGAGCAGCGATACTAACATCAGCGTTTTGCTTCGTATGCTCATTCAGCATTTGATTGAAATCCATCTTATAGATGTGGTCAGCGCTCGCAACAATAACATACGATGGGCGAAGGTGATTAATCTCACCTAGATTTTCGAGTACTGCATGCGCCGTTCCTGCATACCCTCCTCCCTCAATCTGGGCATTTCGATGGTCAATAAACTCATCAATAGATCCAACCAGCGGCCTCCAGTTTTTAGACACAAACTCGTTTAATGCATTACTCTTGTGTTGTGTGTACACATGAATCCTCCTAAAATTTGAATTGACGAGGTTGCTTAATGGAAAGTTTATGAGCGGAATGCTCCCTATATAAGGAACCAGCGGCTTGGGAATCTCATCTGTGAACGGGGCTAGCCGCTCTCCCCTGCCCCCAGCTAATACAATTGAAAGTACTTCCTCCATACAAAAAAAAGATCTTAGAGACCTTATAAATGTTTCGATTAATTACTATCATAAAGTAATTACAAAGTCACTTAAGCCACCACAACCTTCTGCCCTCTAATGAAACTATCCATCATCGGCTCTTCAAGCAAAGACACCATCCTTAAGAACAGCAAGATAAGCCAGGAGGACCTCAACGCATTAATCAGCCAATTAGGGACGTACGCAGCATCCTTGGCTGCAGAGCTCATCATTGTGCCGGATGAAGGCATCCCTTTCGAGATTGCAAAAGCTTACAAAGAAGCAGGCGGCCATAAGGTGACAGGAATTGTGCCTTTATTGGACAAGAAATTCGGCGTTGAGCATATCAGGGAATTCATCGGCATCCTGGACGAAACTGTAGATGTTAAGACCTGGTATGAGGCAGACGGAGAGATTGCTTCCTTTGGAGACCTCTGCATCTGCATTGGGCTTTCTCCGGGATCCCTGGTGGAAATCTGCATGATGAAATACCATGCAAAGTTCTTGGACAAGAAGATCCCCCTTATTATTTTTGAAAATACGTTCTCCGGAAAACTGCCCGAGGAGATTAAGGAGCAATTATACGAGCTAACCTATGTGCAAAGAATGGATGAACTTGCCGATGTTGTGAAGAAGAGATTTCTTAGCTAGGATTTAACAAAAGAAGCAGGATCTCTCGGATATATCACACTTCCTCTCTCTTAATTGTTTTATCGCTGTCAAAATCCTTGTTTCCAACATATCCTCAATTATCACGAAGAATGCTGCTCATTTTAAAAGAATCAACAGAATAAAAGTTATTTCGTATTAACGCCGTCATTCTTTTCTCTTTATCCACCTCTCAACCTTCTTCAAGCTCCAGCAGTTGACAATATCCTCCTTCTCAAGCCAGCCTCTTCTTGCAGTAAACACAGCATATCTCATGTTAGGAAGCTGCAACGCCGAATGGCTGTCTGAGTTCGTCGAAAAGACACATCCATATTTCCTTGCTTCCTGGATCATGGTGTCATTTAGGTCAAGCCTCTTCGGCTGGCCATTGATCTCCAAAGCCACATGATTCTTCTTCGCAGCCTTAAACACCTCGCTCCAGTCAGCATCAGCTCCCTTTCGCTCAAGCAGCAGCCTTCCTGTAGGATGCGCCAGGATATGCATGTTTCCAGACTCTATCGCAGAAAGGTACCTTTGGGTAATCTTTTCCTTTGGCTGCTGCAGTCCCATATGCACAGATCCAACCACAATATCAAGATGCTCCAACAGGCTCTTATCAATATTCAGCTTTCCTTTATCATTAATATCTACCTCAGCCGCCCTGAATATGTTAATTGATGATCTCTTCTGCGCTTGCCTGATCTCCTCATGCTGCTTCAACAGTGCCTTTTTGTCCATTGCTTTTGCAATCTTCAGTCCCATATGATCTGAAATTGCCATAAAGTGGTATCCCAACCGATTGCACGCTTCAGCCATCTGCTTAACAGAATCAGCACCATCACTATATGTTGTATGCATCTGAAAGTCTCCATGAACGTCCTGCAATGAAACGAGATCAGGAAGGCTTCTCTTCTGCCCTGCTTCGATCTCCCCCCTATCCTCCCTCAGCTCAGGAGGCATCCATGCAACGCCCAATCTCTTGTAAATCCCTTTCTCGTCCTTTCCGGCTATCATCTTCTTTCCCTTAAACAGCCCGTACTCAGATAATTTATACCCTTTCTTGATTGCAATCTGCCTGAGGTGGATGCTGTGCTCCTTTGACCCATAGAAATACTGCAGACCAGAGCCCCATGAAGCAGCAGGAACATTCCTCACATCAACCTGTATTCCAGATTTCAGGATGACGGATATTTTTGTCTCCCCTTTCACCAAAACCCTTCTGACAGATTCGAGCTGAGAAATAAAATCAAAGGTCTTCTCCACATCAGAGCTTTGGATAAGAATGTCAATATCTCCGATGGTCTCTTTCTTCCTCCCTAAAGACCCTGCAATCTCAACCTTCTTTACTTCTCTCTGTTTTCGCAGAACCTCCTGAATGGCCTCAGCCTCAGGCAGTGCAACCCCGAGCAAAACCCTTCCTTTGCTTTTCTGGCTGAACTGGATTCCCTGAAGAAATCTCTGCTCGCTCTTCTCTCCAAATCCCTTTACTCCTTTCAACTTTCCCCTCTTAATGATCCTCTGCAAATCTTCTGGATTCCTCACCCTGAACTTCTTGTACAAAAAAGCGATTTTCTTTGGTCCAATGCCCTCTATCTTCTCTAGGGCCTCAATATCGATTGGCAGCTCCTTTCGTAATCTTTCAAATGCCTGGATCTTTCCTGTTTCGATATATTCAACAATCTTCTTTGCAAGCGACTCTCCAATCCCCGGAAGCTCCTGAAGCTTTCCCTGCTTTGCTAGTTCAGCAATATCCTCATCTAATTCTTCAATCGTCATTGCTGCCTTTCGATATGCCTGAGGCTTGAACTGCTCTTCTTTTATTTCAAGGTAGTCAGCCATCTTATAAAAGATGGATGCGATCTCTGGATTCTTCATATGCTGGTTGAGGGGAAATGGCTATTTATAGGTTGCGGAAATCTTTTTATAAGACAGAGGTTCTCTTCCTGCGAATGGCAGAAAGCATTGCCTTGAGCACAGCGGATTTGATCCGAATCAACAGGGATCTGCCGGTTCATAACCTTGCAGAAATAGCCGGGATTCCTGAAGAGTCAGTTGCTACCCTTCTCCGCATGTATGGCTATGAGCCTATCTATGCTTCAGAGCGGCTTGCGCCTTCTTCAAAGATGAATCGCACGCATATCACCATTCCTCAGGCAATGGAGAAGAATAGGCTTTCTTATGAACAACTCAACGATGCGATTCTCGCAGGAGAGCTTGCTGCCATAAGGCCTGAAACGAATTCAGATTCCTACTGGTTATCGCCTCGAGACGTACAGAAAGTTGCCGATAGGATTAAGAATGGAGGCATAAAGCCAAGAAGAGATCTCCGGTCTGAAATGGCAAGGAAAGAGCGGAAGCTTTTCTTTCCTGAAGATGGCCCAAGCCATGAGAAGCGTTTTCTTACCTATCTTTGCCAAGTGCCGCTGCTCACCCGAGAGGAAGAACAGGCTTTGCTGAAACAAGTGAGAGAGGGAGATGAAGTAGCTATCGATGATCTCATAGAGGCTAATGTTAGGCTTGTTTACGGGAAGGTGCTTGCCAATTATAAAAACTGCCCTAGCCTTGAGCCGATGGATCTTTTTCAGGAAGGAATCTTCGGGTTGCAGCGCGCTGCATTCAATTACAGCCCCGAGAAGCGCCATCCTGAGACAGGAGCACCATTGAAGTTCAGCACCTACGCCACATGGTGGATCAACCAGACGATTATGAGAGCAATCGTCAATCAAGCGTTTACGATTCGGATTCCTGTCCATGTCTATGAGCGGCAGCATGCTATTGCAAAATGGGTGTTAAAGTTTATAGACGAGAGTGGAGTGGAGCCAAGCATAGAACAGATCATCTCTGGATTGCCGCAATATAAGCTCTCCCAGATTAAGAGTGATATCAAATACATGACCTGGACTCCTTCTGGCCCTGATTTTAATTTTCATGAAGAGCCGATGCATTTGGATGATTTGTTGAAGGAGGGTGAGCATGATACCTTCCACGAAATTATCGCTGATACA
Source organism: Candidatus Nanoarchaeia archaeon (assembly GCA_035290625.1). Lineage (NCBI taxonomy): Archaea > Nanobdellati > Nanobdellota > Candidatus Nanoarchaeia > Candidatus Nanoarchaeia archaeon. The sequence continues at coordinate 15,602 of DATDTY010000028.1, read as the reverse complement.
AAACTTCCGTCGCCTGCTGCAGCAGCCATAGATGCTGAAGAAAGGCAGAGGCTGGAAACTCTTTTGGGCAATCTTCGCTTCACACACAAACGCCAGGTCTCAGAGCGGGATAAAGCAGTCTTTAGCATGCGTTATGGTCTTCAAGATGGCATCAGCCACACTTTGCAGGAGGTTGGTGATGAGTTTGGAGTAACAAGGGAGAGAATCCGGCAAATTGAAACAACGATTTCTAGGCTGATAAGCGCGAAAGCTAATTATCGTCCTCTTGACATTCAGTATAGACTCCATATGAAAAATGAACTTTCTCATATCTTGGAGGCAAATCAAAACACACAGCCTTATCTTGAAATGTTTTTTCATAAGTACGGGTATGTTGACGGAAAACAGCATACCTATGCAGAGCTCGCTGCCTCTTATAATGTTCCGCGATCCTCTATCAATAAAGGAACGCTCCGTGTCCAGGCTAGCCTCAAGGAGAATGGAATCATGTTTGATGGAAGGATTCATTTTACAGAACAACAGCTTGAGCAGGCATTGAATGGGGTCAGAGCTTTGCAGCAGCACAAGGACTGGTATAAGCTCCATTTTGGCTTGAATGAGCATAAGATACGGCATTCGTATAAGGATATTGCTGTTGGATACCATGTTTACTCTAACCTTGTTGAGGGCGCGATTGACAATCTCAGATGGAAGGTACAGCAGCACATCATGGAGGATGCTCTTAGGGAGCGTCGTGGCGCTTGATTGTAGTGGCGCTGAGTTTTCCACTAGGGCGCCGTTCTTGGCTTAACCTGCCATACATTTATATTAAACAAAACAATCCATCATTCCATGGATCGGTCAAAGTATATCAATCGCAGAGCATTCCTGCTCCTGACTCTGGCAGCGTGTTCATCAGAAGACAGCTATATCACTTCTTTTTACGGCAAGCCAGTCCCAAAGCAGCATAAGAAAGCAGGCAGGATACTCCTTGATATGCTTCTTGAAGACCCGCAAGTAACTGAGAGCATTCATGGTCTTGCCTATCACTCTCAGAAAGGATGTGAGGTAGCAACAGCGTATTCATTGACATGGAATTCCAAGGAGACTCTCACAGCTTTGATGGAATCTCCAACCTTTGCAAGATTTAATCTTGAGGAAACGAACTGGGCTCCTGCAAATACCCCTGACAATGCATTGAATATGCTTGTTAATCCGACAGACAGCTTTGAGTGGTATCCTGATAAGTTTTATATGGTGAAGCTCTATATCTCCAAAAAAGACGATATGATCGATGGTTGCGTAATTGCAAACGTCGTAGGGCCGTTCAATAACCGGACAAAGAGGCAGCAGCTCAGCGAAATCAAGGGGTTGTAGTGTAACTTGGTATCACTCCACCTTCGGGAGGTGGCAATGGGGGTTCGAATCCTCCCAACCCCATATCTTTTTATATCCGGAGTTTCTCCTTTGGGTTCTATGGGGCAAACCCTCGTCCAATATCCCTCTCTTGGGCCAGTTGATGAATCCTACACGACATCCTTTCCTGTTATTCTCAAGCTCAGAACTTTTTATCAAACACATTCAATCAATAATGACGCGCTTCATGCGGCAGCGCTCACTGTATCAGATGACAATGCGCACATGTGCAACACTTATACTGATGATGGAAGTAGATGGTATGGAGTAACCATTTTCAAGAAAGGCCCTATTGCCCAGGCTGCCATCCTGTTCCCTTATCACACTGAAAAGGATAAGCTGACAGTTCTTCAGAGCTGCAGCGATTCTGACCTTGCTGCTCTGCTCAGGAACGAAATTGACGAGCTTTCGTCCATTGAGGCCGCTCTTTCAGCTCCTGAGTCTCACTCCATTCGGGTAGAAGCATGGAATGATAGAATTAACGGATTATCCAATCCGTAGGCGCTTATGCATCAGCTTCTTTACACACTCTGAATTCACCAGTGTCTCAAATGTTCCTGGCTTCTCTCCTGCAGCAATCTGCCTGAGGATTTCCCTCACAATCTTGCCTGACCTGTTTTTCGGCAATTCATCTACAAAAATGACAGAGTCTGGCTTTGCAAAATGGCCAAGAGAGTCTGCTACCCTCGTAATCAGCCTGCTTTTTAGAGCTTCACTTTTCTTGACCTTCTTCAGCACAACAAATGCAGCTATAGCAGAGCCTTTGATTTTGTGCGGAACTGGCACAACTGCGGCCTCAGCAACAGCGCTGTCTGCAGCTAAGCTTGCTTCAACCTCTGCTGCCCCTATGCGATGGCCGGCCACCTTGAGCACATTATCAATCCTGCCAAGCAGCCAGTAATCTCCATCTCTGTCTTGCTTTGCCTGGTCTCCAGTCAGATAAAAAGTCTTAAAGCTCAACTGGTAATTTTCATGGGTGTGGACTCCTTCTTTTCCAAGGGTTATTCCTGCGCCAGGCCAAGGCTTTGTTAGTGTGAGGAGTCCGTTTTCTCCATGCTTTACAGGCTTGCCTTTTTCGTCAACAATTAATGGAGCAACTCCAAAAAACGGCTTCATGGCAGATCCCGGCTTGAGGGAGAAACAAGCAAGCGGAGAGATCATGATGCCTCCTGTCTCAGTCTGCCACCAGGTATCTACAATAGGGCATCTCTTCTTCCCAATAACTGTATAGAACCATCTCCAGGTTTCAGGGCCTATGGTCTCGCCTACGCTCCCTAGAAGCCGCAAGGAAGAGAGATCGTGCTTCACGACCCAGGAATCTCCATAGCGCTGCAATGCACGAAGGCCAGTTGGCGAAGTATAGAACGTATTCACCCTATACTTTTCTATGAGCTGCCACCATCTATCCGGAGATGGATACTCAGGAGCGCCCTCATACATAAAGAGAGTGGCATTGTTCAATAGCGGGCCATACACAAGATAGGTATGGCCTGTGATCCATCCAAGATCTGCTGTGCACCAGTAGACATCATCCTGGTAATCAAAAATGTATTTGAATGTTGCTGTAGCATAGACTGCATAGCCTCCATTGAGATGCATGATTCCCCTTGCTTTGCCTGTTGAGCCTGAGGTGTAGAGGATAAAGAGGGGATCATTGCTTCTCATCCATTCTGGAGCGCATACAGCAGAAGCATCTTTCATCTCCTCCTCCCACCAGAGATCCCTTTCCGGCTTCCAAGCAATTTTGCTGTTGGTACGCTGAACGACAAGGAGATGCTTTACAAACCTTAAGCCATGAACAGCCTTATCCGCAATATCCTTCAAGGGAATGATCTTTCCTCTTCTGAAACCTCCGTCTGCTGTGATTACAACCTTGCTCTTTGAGTCTGCGATCCTCTCACGAAGGCTCTGGCTGCTGAAGCCTGCAAAAACGACAGAATGAACTGCCCCTATCCTTGCGCAGGCAAGCATTGCAATGAGTGCTTCAGGAATCATAGGCATGTAGATGCATACCTTATCTCCTTTCTTCACACCTCTTTTTTTCAGAACATTTCCGAGCTTGCATACTTCAATGAGAAGCTCCTGGTAGGTGTATTTGAGCTGCTCTCCAAACTCTCCTTCCCAGAATAATGCTGTTTTCCATGGGTTTTTTGCAGCATGCCTGTCCAAGCAATTGACGCTGAGGTTTAATTTTCCTCCGATAAACCAATCTGCTCCGTCTCTCGTTTTCCTGAACGAGGCGGAGAACTTCTTCTTCCATGTAATCTCTGAAGCCATTTTTCTCCAGAACCTCGAAGGGTTTCGAATGGACTCATCATACATCCTTGTATACTGCCTGGAACTAATCAGAGGCTTCTTCTTGAGGTTTGGCTTGTAAATCATGAAATCCTATCAGAGAATGGGAGTTTATAAAGTTTTATACATTGTTAAATACCTTGTTAAGCCTGTTTTTGAATACTATTGAGAATGAATCCTCCTTTTTGAGAGGACAAAATTCTAAGATGAAAAAGATTCTTAAGCTTCTGGTTGCTTTCTGCAATACCCTTCCCCGTCATTGGCGTATCTCCAGTGATTAAAGTCGCTTAATATGTCCAAGTATCTATCTCTCATCCCCTTGTATAGCGTACCCTGCAAGCTTTCAAGGGTTGTTGCACCCAACCACGCCGCGCCGCCAAGCGCAATGTAGCAACTTTGTTCAAAGGAATCCTGGAAGAGATTGGATTATCAAAAAATGAGATCAAGGTATATCTCGCCCTATTAAAACTGGGCAAATCCACTTCATGGAAGCTTACAGCAGAAACAGGGATCCAGGTATCAGCGTTATATTACTGCCTTGATAACCTCATCAAAAAAGGCTTGGTCAGCTATATCATGATAGCAAATAAAAAGCACTTTCAGGCAGCATCACCAGAACACTTAGTCCAATTGTTAGATACTAAGAAAAAACAAGTAGAGGCAATTCTTCCAGAGCTAAAGGCAATCCAAAACGAGACTGAAGAAAGAATACAAACTAATGTGTATGAAGGGTATAAAGGATTCAAAGGTGTTTATGATAGACTGTTGAGGGTAATGAAAAAAGGGGGTACCTACTATGTTTTTGGGGCCAGGCAGATAGGAGATCCCACAAATGAAACCCTGCATCTTCTGTTCTTGAATTTTCATAAGCAGAGAGAAAAACAAGGCATCAAAGCAAAAATATTGTTCAACAAAGATGTCGAGAAAGAGGTCAAAAAAGCCGCAAAGGACTTCAAGCATATGAACTATAGGTTTATTGATACAAAAAACAATTCATTTATTCTTATATACGACAACAGGATCGTTAATTTTCTTTACACACAAAGATTGATTGCAATAGAAACAATATCAGAAGATGTTTATCAGTCCTACCGGCAGTTCTTCGAAGAGATGTGGAAGGCTGCGGCTCCTTGACTCCGTTATTTCCTCAATCTGCCAAAGCTCTCAACCAGATCAATCACATACTTCCCTTCAGCGAGCTTGAAGATGAGAGGATCCTTCTTGAATAGATGGACTAAGTCAAGCTCGTACTTCCCGGGCTGCTTAACATTGATTGCCTCGATATCAAGGAAGACCGGCTCGTCTTCATCCACCTTGCTCCCAACAATATCCAGGATATCCCTCTCAATCTGCTGCTTGTCATCTTCGGTAAGGTTCAATGCGTCTGCTTTCTTCCTGGCTTCCTCCAGCTTCGCTGCTTTCACAAAAAAAAACAGCCGCGCACCGCAGGGGCAACCCTTCAGGATCTGGTCAGCGCCGTCTTCATAGAATGTGTTGCACCTAACACATTGGTGAGGCATGCTTATTTCCTCTTCTTGCGGTCATTAATATACATCTCAATCTTATTTGGGTTCTTCTTGATCTCTTTCACGATGCTCGCAGGCCCGATAATGGTGAACCCTACCCGGTTGCCAAGAAGCAGCGTAGCCATGGTTCCCTTCAGCTTTCCGACAAAGCCTGCGCCAAGGGTTTCAGGGTTAATCACTGCCAGCTCAATGCCTTTGAACTTGTTGTTGATCTCTGACATGGTCATGGAGATAAGGTTAGCTTCCTCTTCCTTAGCCAACCTTCCTTCGAGCAGCACAATCTTGTCCTGCTTCGCAACATCCAGAACCTTTTTTATCCGTTGCTCTGGCTGAAGCGGCTCCATTTCTCCATACGGCACAAATTGAATGGTTAGCATTTCCTTACCCCACTAATGCAAATAATGACTCATAAAAGGTATCCATATGGTCCCCGTACTTCGCTGAAATCCCAACGACTGAGTACTGGGGGAACGCTGCCTGTATCTTCTTAATACTTGACCTTTTTAAATCTATTTTGTTTGCAACGATCATGACCGGTATGTTCCTCGCCTGAAGGTTGCCGATAATCGTGACATTAACCTGGGAATACGGATCTTTGGTGGCATCAATGATGACCACTACTGCGTCCATGTCATCCAGCCATTTAATCGCCTCGATCACCCCCCTTGTGGCCTCTTTCGCACGCTTCTTGGCATCCTTCTCTGCGAGCCCTTTCCTCATGAATTCCTCATAGTCAATCTTAGTCGCAATCCCTGGTGTATCCACCAGATTGAAGGACAGCTCTTTCCCTTTGTTCTTGATGTCTATCTTCTCCTTTATCTGGATCTCTCTCGTCTCATGCGCTATTGAAGAAGTCGAGCCCATCTCTTCTCCAAGCCAGTCCAAGGAGATCCTATTGGCTAAGGTTGTCTTGCCTCCATTAGGGGGGCCGTATAATCCTAGCTTGATATGCTTCTTCTTGCGGAAGATGTTCTGGAATACCTTCTGAATAAACCTTTTTATGAAATTCATCTTTCGAGGAGTGGAAGGTCTCGGCTTTAATTAGCTTTCTATTCTCGCATACGGTATTGTGAAAAGCTTTAACTATTCCATGAAAACACTCTTGTCTATGAGCCTGCCGTACTTCACTCTGCTCTCCCAGCGCAATGGAGAATTAACTAACCTTATAGATATCGAGACCTCTCAAAATGGCTGTTTTGTCCTATTTCAGGATTCCCAGTATCCTGAGTTTTATCTTACGTGCCAGGCAGGAAATGCTAATCATTTCAATGTGATAGATAACTTTTACACCTTGGCTGAACGCCATGGCCTGGCAATAAGAACCTTGGCTGATTATTTCAATCCCGTTATGAGTGGATCGTTTAACATTAAAAACAGCAGCCTTACATTACAAATAAAACACGTTGACCAAGCCATAGCGGATACGGATCTAGAGGATCTGCTCTACCAGCTTATACTGAATTCTGGCTATAAACTCTTGGAATTAGAGGACGTGGTTTACCCGTAGAGCTCTTTGTTCTCCCATGGGATAATTGCGCTCAGCACTGCTTCCTTGTTCAGATCTTTTCTCATCACCCTTCCTTTTGTCAAAAGACCGATTGCGCCCTCTTCATTGCCCAGATTGCTCTTTTGAGTGTACCCTAATTCGCGAAAAGCTTGGGAAATGTTTTTATCCTCGGTGGTAACTTTCTTAATGGCAGCAGGCGGAAACTCAAATGCTTGGGAGAGGCCGAGAAAATAGCGTTTCCCGTCAAATATCGCACAGCAGGAGAAGTCCATCCATCCAGTAATCGTTCCTGGAATCTGCGCAATGCCTGATTCCAAGCCAATGCTGAGGTCGCAGTCTTTGTACGCATTCTTTGCCCTTGTCTTTGCGCCTTTTACAATCTCCTCAAAGCTTTTGGGCTGGTGGTGGACTCCTGAATCAACCTCTATTGCCTTGATCTCAGCATCCTTGAGCTGAGGGACAAGAGCAATTGCTTCCTTCACCCCCTGGAGCTTTGAAGGGTTCTGGGTTCCTACGTTGATGAGCATAGAGAATGGCAATTTGAGATACTATTTATATCTTATCGGTTTCAGAACGCAGCTCATCAAAACATCCTAAAAATCTCTGCTTTGATTTTCTCAAAGGTTTTGTCGGTGATCGTTCCTATCTTCATACTAACTAATCTCTTTTCAACAGCGAAAATCTTGTCCGCCCTTACTCTGCTCTGCTTCATAAGCCTGCCTGAAGCCATATTTTGCTGATCTATAATCACAGAACAAGGCTCGTTTTTGATGACTGTTGTTAAGGGAACCATGATACAATCGGCAGATTTTTTATTGAAAGAATTATTTGATACAACAATTGCAGGCCTAACCTTTGTTCCTTCCAAATCTGAAAACGGATACGGGAGCAAAACCAGCTCCTTTTGATTTATGTGCATGTTACCTCTTTAGATATTGGCTCCACATATCATCGCTTTTATTATCCCAAACCTCTTTTAGAGACCTCTCGCTAAACTTGATAATATCCTTAAACTCATCCTTTAGTTTTTGCTCCATCTTCTGTGCCTTTTCCAGCAATATCTTATTCTCTATTTGTATAACCACCAATTCGTCTCCTTTTTCAATTCCCAAAGTCTCTCTCATTGGCTGAGGAATCGCTATCTGTCCCTTCTCTGACACTCGTATCGTTTTCATCATTTTTAATGCCTCTTGCAGTTGTAAGAATTTTCTTACTTATAAATCTTTCGGTTGTTTGGGCTCCGGTGAACCTCTTTTCAAGGTTGCTGTGGCTTTGCCGCATATAGCCTGCTTCCCAAAAGGTAGGGTTAGCCAAACGTCAAAACCTTAGCAGACTCTTCAACTATTTGTAACATTTCTTCCATTGTAGAAACAGGGCAAATCCTGCTTTCTTCTTTCTGCCGTATCTGCAAGCACGTTCCGCATGCAAGAATGCTGCCTTTGTTTTTCACAAATTTTTTAATTGAACCTTCAAGAAGAGGAAATCTGTCATCTTTCACATTCTCAACTTCAACGCCTTTACCAAGCAAAAATATCTTTACAGCATGGCTATTCTTGAGCGCTTCGTTGCAAAATCTGAAGCAGTTCCAGCAGGTTTCTGCATCGTTTGTGTTTAAAATTACCCCTATTTTCATACTTTACCTTGCATTATCCACCATTTCAATAATCTCTCTTTCTACCTCCTCAGCTTCTCTTTTGCTAACTTCTGGGAAAAATTGTGATATCATAGTCGGTTTCATTCCAATAATCTTTACCTTTCCATTCTCTTCTATCACATTGATTTTGCAAGGCATACAAAGAGAGATTAACCTATTCTTATTCAGGAACTGATTTGCATATTTGCCTGAGCATATCTCAATTATTTTCAATGGCTTTTGTTTAAACCCCTTTGCCGCTAACCTCTCTTTTACATCATAAATCTGAAACAAAGCCCAACCTTTCTGCTCAACTGCTTTCAAAACTGAAACAGTTGATTCATCAAAGCTCTTTTCTGTTTCAACAATATATGCAAAATCCTCTGGATTCATATTTTACGCCTCTTTAGATGATTTTCTTGCTATAAATAACCTAAATACGTCGAGTAACGCAAGATTTTGGTCTTTTACGATTTTCATATCAGCATTAATTATATTTTGTTTCGTGTTCCTATTAATGTTTACGCCCATAATAACCCTTGTTAGGGGATTATGGATGTGTTCAATCAATGCTAGTACAGGGTTTTTGCTTAACACATGTTCAATCATGATCAGTCTGCCTGTTGGTTTTAGAATTCTCCTTATTTCCTCTAAGCCTCGTATGGGGTCAGGAACCGAGCAAAAAACACAGCTTGTTACAACATAGTCAAACGAATCGTCTTTAAAATTAAGATTCTCAGCATCCATTTGCTTTAGAGTGATGTTTTTCTTGCCAGATTTAATTAACTTTTCTCTGGCCTTCTCTAACATCTTTTCTGAAAAATCAATTCCTATAACTTCTGCGTTCTTATCATAATAGCCAATATTTTCTCCTGTTCCTATCCCTACCTCAAGGATCTTTCCTTTTAGCGGAGCGAAAAACTTTTCCCTCCATTTACTGAACCATAATCTTTCAGCAAGTTTATTATATGAATCATAGAATCTTGCCAGACGATTATACTTCTCTCTGCTTTTACTAGTTCTATTCATGGCAACAGTTCTTTTTTCATTTCCCCATACTGCTTTTTTGATATTTCCCCAGAAGCATACCTTTTTTTAAGTATGACTGATGGATCTTCCTCTTTCCTGCCTGCCTGACCAGCATTGATAAGCGCAACAACCAGCCATATTAACACTCCCCAGAAAATCAGCATAAAGATGAATCCGAAACCCATGCCAAAGCCCATCATCCCATACCCGCCCATTCCAAGACTTCCTATGAGGAACAGTATAACAATCACAGCAATGAAAATCCATACCAATGTGTTTTTATCTTTTTCCATGATTATCACTCCTTTAGCTCCTTTTTCATTTCCTCAAATTGTTTTTTGTTTATCTCTCCTTTAGCATACCTTTTCTTTAAGACATTAATAGGAATTTCAGGGACTGCTTCTCTTTTTATTATGAATGTATAGATAAACCAGATTATCAAAACCATTATTCCCATCCAAACCAATAACCCGATTATACCCCAAAAATTCCAATAACCAAGACCATACCCCCAATTACCCATCATTCCCTGCATCATGTTTGTTTGCGGATTCTGCCAACCCGTCGTTCCCTGGCCCATCATTCCGCCACCCATCATATTCATCATTCCCATCATGCCCCCTGAGCCCATCATTCCGCCGGCATTTTCATTGCAATAAAGCCTTTTAGCCATTTGAATATGCACCTGCTTTAAATTTTCAGAACCTTCTCCACCCATCATCTCATCCATCAGCTCATGGGCTTCGCCAGGATGCATTTGTTCCATGTAATACTCTCCAATAGCTTCAAGCTGTTCATCTGTTAAGTTATCACAACTCATTCCACTATCAACAAGTTTTTTCCCTTCTTCAAATTCACTTTGATGATCTCCATCAGCTGATACTAAGACTATGCTCAGCAGCAGCATTCCCAAAGCTAATATTACTGTTTTCATGTTGTATCACCATAAATTAGATACCAAAGCAATTATAATTACTTTGCCGCTTAAACCGTTTTAAACCATTATTCTTGCTTCTGTAAATATACCTTGTACGTTTTTCCTATCCGTTCTCTTTGGATTAACCCTATTTTGTCCAGATTAGTCAGTATTGTTGAAACTTTTGCTTTGCTCCAATTTAATCTAAACCTTAACGAGTCCTGGGTTATTTCACCTGCTTTTTTTATAACGTCTAAGATCGCGTTTTCATCTTCAGATAAAGCCCTTTTTATGATACTATACTCCTGCTCTTTAGCGTCATGCTTAAATAAATAAAAAGAAACAACAAGCGCAGCAACAATTGCAGCAATCAATGAAATTAAATTCATACTAGCAGAGCTGCTACTAGAGAAATTCATTATGCCAGAGCCCATCATTTGGCCCATCATGCCCATCGCTGGGGCAGGCCCTGTAGCGAAAAATGGCGTTACTATAAAGAATGCAGCAAAATAGAAAACAACGCCAACTAATAAAATCAGCAATATCTTGGTTACCTTATCTAATTTCGTTACATTGATTTTTTTCATCCTATAAACCTCTAACAATTTTTCCATTCTGCCTTAACCTTTCAGTCAAAACTTCTCTTATGATATCAAATGCCTTAATGATTTTCGGATTTGTAAGTTTGTAATAGATGTTCTTGCCTTTCCTGCTTGATGCCACAATGCCTTTAGACTTCATAATAGACAAATGCTGAGAAATATTTGCCTGGCTTAACTTTGTCTTTTCTATCAGCTCAGTGACTGAACGTTCTTTATCTCTCAATAGGTTCAGGATCTCCAATCTCGTTGAATTTGAAAAAACCTTGCACATCTCAGCATGAATGCTATACAATTCCCTCATAACAACATATTAGAATATTCTTATATTTAAATACCTTTCGGTCAAAAAAACGGACCGGATGCGAGAATACGAAGTGCTTCAAAGGCAGGCAAAGCTCGGCATGGCCATCTTAACGCAGCTTATGGGCAGTTTTAATTTTTTGACCATTTTATTTATAAATACATCTCAATTCCATCTTTCTATGGCATCCCTTGAAGAAACAATAAAGTGGAACAAACACATTGCCGCAACAATTGATCCAGTCCAATTCTATATGGATCATTACAAAGGCTTGACAAGAGGCCAAGTACGGCTGCGCGATCAGAGTTTATATGAAACCTTGAGGATACGTGGGTTACTAGACAATGTTCCGCTTGCAAACAGCAGATTTGGGGATGATCCTATTGCATATTACCAAAAACATTATCCTGGCCTAACAAGAGGCCAATTAGTGACTAAAAATCCCAGTTTGTACCGGAGATTAAGACTAGATAAATTACTGGAGCATATCCCTAAAAAGGCGCCTGGCTAGAAAACATTTATTGAAAATTCGGGGTTTAAGACGCGGGCTTTAGCCCGAATTTTCAATCCACAAAAATCCGAGGATTTTTGGGACGGAAAATTGCTTTTCAATTTTCCTGTCCCGAAAACCGCACGATCAAAAACCCCAACCTTTAGGTCGGGGATTAGTGCGGTTTTCGTTATTACTAAAATCTACGCGCATGAACATCAAAAGTCTGTGAGCACCTACGAATCTGATTTTGGAAAGGAATTCTTCTAAACTTATCGGGAAACCTCGGCGTTCACCGACGACGCGGTTGTTAAAATTATGTCATAACAACCTTTAAATAACTCCAAACAACCTCCCCTTTCATGACCAAAGGGCTTGTGATTGCAGGGGAGTTCGGCAACATTCTGGTGAGGAAGAAGTCAACAGAGGAGATTGAGCTTGGAGAGCTTTTGATTGCCGAATCTGCTGAAACAAAGATTCTGATGCAGGCTTTTGACCTTGTCTATGGCTCTCAGATTTCCCAAGCAAACAGGGAGCTGATCTCAGGCATGAACCTTGAGCAGGACATTGACATCAATTTAATGGAGCCTGAGCTGAGAAACTACACTATTGCAAGGATGAAGAATCTCATAACTTTGAAGGGAAGCAAAGCCCAATTGTCAAAAAATATCCCTTCGATGTTCTCCATCATAAGGGACATAAAAAAAGAGGATCTCGCATTCCTCAACACACCCCAAAACCCATTATTCATCGGAAAGCTCCGCTCAGGATCAAAAATTATTGATGCAGATATCTTCCTTCCGGGAGATCAGGTGTTTTCCCACCATATCCTAATCCCCGGAACGACCGGAAGAGGAAAGAGTGTTTTTGTCTCCAATATGCTCTGGAACACTGTTGACAAGGAATACTGCGGCTTTCTTGTCTTGGACCCTCATGATGAATACTATGGAAGAAACAAGCTCGGCTTAAAGGATCATCCTCAAAAAGAGAGGGTCGTCTACTACACCGCAAAGAACCCCCCTCCGGGATGCAGGTCTTTGATTGTCAATCTGAAAACTCTGAGGCCTCATCATTTCAACGGAGTTGTTGACTTCTCAGATCCCCAACGCCAGGCTTTAAACCTCTATCATAAACAGTATGGCGATGCTTGGATCGAGTCCATCATCCTTGAGAAGCCACTGGAAAAAGCCCAGTTTCGGGACGATACCCTTGCAGTCATCAGAAGAACCCTTCTCTGGATCTTGGACATCCAGATAGCAAATAACCAAGTCTTCACCAAAGGGGTCTTTTCATTATCTTCAGGAGAGACAACGATAGCTGACATTGCCAGGGAATGCGAGAGAGGAAAGACTGTGATTATTGACACCTCCAGCTTTTCCGGCCAGGTTGAGCTCCTGGTTGGATCACTTGCTGCGACCGAGATCTTCAATGCTTACAGATGGCACAAAATGAATGGGCTATTAAATGAAAAACCTGTTGTATCAGTTGTCCTGGAGGAGGCTCCAAGGGTTTTAGGAAAGGAGATCCTGGAAAAGGGCCACAACATATTCTCAACGATTGCAAGGGAAGGAAGGAAATTCAAGGTTGGCTTGACAGCAATTACACAACTTCCCTCTTTGATTCCGAGAGACATCCTTGCAAACATGAACACGAAGATTATCCTTGGCACCGAGATGAAGCCTGAGAGGCAGGCTATCATTGATTCTGCATCACAGGACCTTTCAGATGATGACAGGAACATAGCTTCCCTGGATAAAGGAGAGGCGATTGTCTCCTCTAACTTTGCAGCATTTGCATATCCGATAAAGATCCCTTTCTTTGATGATGTTGTCAGGAAAACACTGGAAGAGGGGAGAAAGGAAAAGGTTGAGAGGAGGTTTGAGGGGGTGAATCTTCAATAACTATTTTATCCTAATGTCCTCTTACCGTAATACGCCTTAGCAACATCCAAAACCTGCTGTTTTGATTCTCCAATATATGCCAGGGGATTTGAAATCTCTTTTATGGTTTCTTGACCAAGTCGAGAGAGGGCATCTTCAGATGCGAGAAGAATATTGTAAAATGGTACCTTGTCAGTATATGCCTTTTTTGCAAGCTTGCCAATAAGATCATGCGCCTCTCTCCTGCTCAGAGGGTTCTCTGTAAGCCGGGGGTCAGTGAGATATGCAACGACTCTTGAAGCAGTTGTAACCCCCTGCGTTCTCTCTATTCGTTCACGAATCCTTTCTTCATGAGGTGTTAATCGAAGCAAAATGTTAGCTGTGAGCTTAGCTGCATAATCAGCTATTTTAAACAGATCGCCAAGTACAATCCTATCTGAAGCAGATCCCTCTAAGTCCCTGGCATAAGCCATATCTGCTGTCGCATACAGAGTTGCTGTGTACCCAGAAGCCATATGACTCAACGATCGGATTCTTTCTTCCATTGATGGATTCCCTCCCTTTATGTCTTTGTGGGGCATAGCGCTGGAGCCCTTTGTTCCTTCATCAACAACTTCCCATAACGTATCAACATCGTCGCTTTTTTGTTTTTTAATCTCTCTTGCGATTGAAGCTAGTGTTGCCATTGATATAGCAACAGCTGAGCCAATATCACACAAAGCTTCGCGAGGAGGGGTTTGGCTTGCGGCAATCATACTGCGAAGGCCTAACCTCTCCATAAGGTCTGATTCCAGTTTCCTCCCATCAACTCCTGTGGCAACGGTGTTGTGATAGCTGCCTGTTGCATCAGACCACTTTCCAAATAAAGAATTTTTATAATGATAAGCCAAAGTATCTACCCTAAACTGAATCCTCTCAGCAAAATGTACGAATACCTTTCCAAAGGACTCAGCAACAGCATCAAGCTCATGGCTCTGCGCCATTGTAATGATATCCCTCCCTTCAACTGCCTTTTCAATCAAAATGTCTCTGAGATCCTCGAGCCGTGGTATGTACACATCCAAACTTGTCTTCAAACTTGATCCCTTCGCGGTTTCTGTGCTATCGGCGCTGGTCTTAAACCTGCCTACATGAGGCTTATCTTCAGGCAAAAGCTGTTTACTCAGGATATTTGTAACTGCAATAACATCATGATGCGTCGTTGCTTCCTCTTGATGCGCAGCTTCAGGACTAACAAACCCAATGGTCGCTTTCTCTGCAATTCTTTGAGCATTCTCTTCAGGGGTTATCTCTGGATAATTCTTGCTTACTACTTTTGTAGAAAGAGCAACTTGATCAAGTATCCCCTGAACAGTCGAAGTTGAATTAAAAACTCCGCACATCTCCTCTGTCCCATACCTCCCTGCTGCCAATTCTTGAGAATCAACCTCAGGGACGTCGAATTTTTTAGGGATGCCCCGCGCTCCAAGATTTTCCAAAATTTTTTTGATAAGGTCGTCTTCCATCTCTATCCTCTCTCAACCATTTTTGCAGCTCTGCCGCAACCTGCTCGTTTCCTAAACACTATTCTGCATAGCGAGTATTACATCGCTTAAATCAGGAGCTTCGAATATCCCCCTCCCAACCCATGCGTTTGCAGCAGCCATGTACATATCGCTGACTAACTTTACAATATCTTCAGGAAGCTGAACTGGTTTAACAGGGCAGCGCCCCTGCCAGCCATCTCCTATTTTCTTCCATTCATCACAAGCTTTGTGGAATTCTGGCTGGTTTTGGTCGTACCATTGGCGTAAGAATTCCTTGCTAAGATCCTGGCCGAAGCGGTCCTCATCCAATGTTCCTGCAACATCAGCAAGCACCAGGCAATTGAACCATACCAACTCAATCTTTCCATCCCAATGGGGGCCAAGTCCAACTTCCTCTGCGCGTTGGGTGATAAGATTATCCACAGATAATGCGAATGGACCGATCTTTTCAAAGTCCTCTTCTCTCAGCCCGGAAATGCGCAATGCTTCCTCATCGCTTAAA
>DATDTY010000027.1 GCA_035290625.1 Candidatus Nanoarchaeia archaeon | reverse complement strand
TGCCCTTTGTGAGCCTTCTATTCAAAGTACAGAACAGCGACAAAGGGGTTGCTCCATACGGGAAATGTCGCTTCCCATGAGAGTATGCACAAGGCGAAGTCGGCATTGCCGAACGAAGTGAGCAACTTTTCAATGCGACCGCTTAAGGCCGTTCTTGGTCATGAGGTTGCGTCGAGAATGATGGAGAGGGTGATTTGGGATTTTTTGGCAGGGCGCATATTAAGAGTGGTTTAAGCGGAGTGTCTCCCTCAGTTCGTCTGTAGAGTAGATTTTTACTTTTTTCTGGCCTTTTAATCTTTTGTCATTTGACCATATTGGGCATTTTAAGTTTAATGCAAGGGCAAAATACATGAAATCGTCAGCGTCCGGAGATATTCTTCTTCCTTCATCTAAGAATGCTGAGAATTCGCTTTGGGGCATTACGGAGATAACTTCCTGTAATGTATGCAATGTTTGGATATACCCCTGCTTTGGTCTCTGGGATTTTTGTAAAATAAATTTTTCGTGTTTTGCCAGCTCATCAAGGATGAATTCAGGAGTGAAGAGATGAAGACGTGGATCAAAGAGTAAATCAGCTGTAAATCCCTTTTTGATGAGCGAGGAGAACAGGATATTTGCATCTACGATAAGCTTCATGTTATCTGTATCTCTTTGCAACGGCTTTATTTACCTCTCTTCCTAACCGTATTGCGTCGTCTTCGGTTAGTTCGCTGTCTTTAGTGAATTCTTTAAATTTCTGCAGGAGCACTATTCTTTTTTTAATTGCCTCTCTGGCTACAGCGCTCCAATTCATTTCTGGAAAATGATCCATCTCTTTCTTTATTTCTTCTGGAACCGATAATGTTATGCTTACCATGGTTTCCTCCTGTTGGTTACGTTCATTATGTTTGATATGTTTAGATATTTAAAGGTTTGGATTCTGGTATCGCTTCCTCAGCCCTTATGCTGCTTTTGTAACAGGTGTTGCGTTTTTGTTAGTTGGCCCTCAGCACAATCCGGCTGGGTTTATTGGAGAACATGGGTTAATCGCAGGCGTTTTTGGTGTCTGCATTCAGCCGCAATGAAGAGATGAGGCTGGTCCAGACTTCTGCTGAGGTTTGCCTAGTTCTTTGGAATTGCACAGCTGAGTCTGTGCCTTGGACCGAGCAGCGGACATCATTATTAGTGCTTGGGGGGTACTCTGATTCTATGCTCGTGCAGATGTCTTCGTTAAAGCAGCTGAAGAGCGCTGAGAAATGGTCTTTGTCGTGATTGTCTCCAAGCCCTTCCTCGATGAATGCCTTGACTTCTCTTTCTCCGTTTTTTGCAAGGTACAAGGTGTCAAAGTTTTTTGTTTGGCTGAGGAATTCGTTGACTGCGAGTGTTGGATTAGTATCTCTGAATCTGTTGATTAAATTCATTATGGCTCTTATTGGATTAGAGAGGAATGCTGTTGTTTGCTGCGCGAAATTGGGGGTATTGAGGGTTATCCCTTCTTTTGAATAGACCATCAGCTGGAGATAGGGGTTATACCAAAGCTGGTTTCCTATGCAGAATTGCATGGAATTGTCTCCAGGGATTCTAACATTACAATCGTTCTGCTCAGCATCAACAAGGTCCCAGATATTGACTTGGGCGTTGCCTCTTTGTTGAGGTTCATTAAATGGCTGATTCAAAGATGTTCCAAATGCCGCTGTGCCGTCATCGAGAACCAATACACAAACATTATTGGCGAGCCTTTGTTTTGGATCTGATGGAGCAAAGATCTGGTTTACATCAAATTGTGGCAGTGCTTCTGGGAGTGAGTATCCATAGCTGTTCGCAACCTTATCATAGGTATCACAATAAATCGTGTATTTGTCTTCTCCATTGATGTCGGGGCTGTCCCTGAGAGTTAAGGCAAGGAGCTTTGTGCGGGTTGTCCACTTTCCAGATTCACAATAGTGGTCGCCAATGTATTGGCCGGAGTCGATGCAGTGGATGTCGTTATTTGATGCGTCGTCAATGCCGAGAGTTTCAAGACCAGCTAATGTTGCGGCTGCGCTCTCTGATGGGTTTGGATTGACAAGGCATTGAGTTGGCTCGCGGCAGTAGCCGGCTTCATTATCCCAGTTGAGTTTTGCTGAGGTTTGCTGCCAAGTTCCTGCTTCGCAGATATATTGGGATCCGCCCTGAATGGCTGTTTCGCCTGGATCAACACAGGCAGGAGCAGCATTAGCGCCACCCGTAGGGTTATAACATTTATTCGCAGGACAGCAGTCTTGCTGGAGAGTGTCGGTTGGGGTGGCGCCTGGAGCGTATCGCCGGTTTAGGCTGGTTTCTGTTACTTGCCAGCCTGTTGGGCTGCAGTAATATTTATTTTCAGTTGCGCCGCTTGTGATGGTTTTTATTGTGCAAAGAGGGTTTGCTGTGATAAGTGGGCCTAAGGAGTCGTCATTTGCGGGATCAGGGTGATTTTGGAGTGCTAACTCTTGCGAGGTTGCCTGGCAGCCTTGGGCAACTCCGTTAACAACGAGGATTCTAGGAGTATCAGCTAGTGGGCCATTCGGTTTAAATTGGCTGTAGGCGCATATTCCTGTGCCGCCTTCATCATTATAAGTTTCCTTGGCGTCTTCTGCTACTTGGGAATCTTCTGCTTCTGAGCAGCAATAGCGGCCTGTCCAAGTTAATTGGGCAGCTCTGCAAGTTGCCTCAAAGTTGGAATTTGGCGGTACGGTTGTTCTTGGGTCGCTTGTAGGAGGAGGAGTATCCAGGTTTGTTGTAAAGAAGTTTCCTGAGGCACAGTAATATCTGATCTGATTGGATGGATTTAATCCGTCTAGAACTATGTTTCCTGTGTGTTTTGCTCTATTTGCTAAATTTATAAATCCATTTACTGTTTGACTTCCTACACACTCATAAACCTCGTTTCCGATGCAGATGTCTTGGTCGCTTCTGGAAGGATTAGTAATCTGAACGACTGTTGGGTTTCCGTCTCCGTCAAATCTGGAGTTTTCACATTTTTTCCAGGATGTGCCGTCTGAAAGGTAGTCTTTTCCTGCTGGGCGGCGGATGGTTCCGAGGTGTCTTGATGTTGTTGCGTCGTTGAGGAACCATGCGTTTCCTGTGTTGGCATGAACGCAGAGATACTTATTATCAGCGCTTCTTTTTCCGTTATCTTCTGGATCTCCATCTCCGCAGCAGAAGCCAGGAGCTGATCCGCTTGCTGGAGCCCATTGGTAGCCGCCTCTTTCACAATTTTGCTGGTTTGCGTCAAAATCTATATTAGAATTCCAGGTTTTATCATTTAAGCATACATAAGGAGTATCGGAGAAGGTTTCCGGGTCTGCTGTATGGTAGATATTTGTTGCTCTCTCTGATAAACATGATTCGGTTTCGTCTTCAGTTTCGTCTCCGCAGCACTCGGAGAATGCGTAGTTTGCATTTTGTTCTGCGCCACTTTGGGAACAGAAATACTCATGGGTATTTGCTGTTGCTCTCTGGTTAATATCAACGGGCTGGGTGTTACTGGCAGCGCTGCCGGGAGCTGTGTCACAGTTACCATCATGATCTGTATCAAGGCAAGCCATGATTTTGTCATCTTCTGGGTAGATTATGACGTTCTCGTTCATGTCTGTGATTGAGAGGCTGCTTTTACCTACAGAATTCAGGCAATCGTTGAAGGTGAACTGATCAGTCACGTCTTTAGTATATTCTCCTGAAGCAAATGGGATGCTAAAGCTCCCGGTTTTGGTGAGGGCGGCTATGGTACACTCCGTGCTGAAGTGCAGGGCGTCAACCAGTGAGGAAATTGGGGCTGAGAGAGAAAGCTGAACGTTCCTTGCCGTTGGCCCTACTTTATATGAGGTTGCTGAGAAGCGCATTTGAGACCAACCCCTTGGAATGTCTATGCTGCATTGCTGGGTGCATGTAGCTGCGTCTGCGCAGGACTTACCGCATTGAGAGGGGCCGGCTCCAAGATATACATTAAATGCAGGATGCCGTGGAGAAGTTGGTGATTGCGCTGTTGCTGTAAAGGTGATTGTTTTAGGCGCAGCCGAGTACACGAATGAAATTGCGTCGATTGCATTAATGCAGTAGGCAGAGGGTATTGGAGGACGGTGGGAGAGACAGGCTGCGGCAAGAGGACCTCTTCCTGTACAGATTGCATTGTCTGTGCAGTATGGGCTGTTTGAAACAACAGATGATGTTGAGAATAGTCTATGCAGGATTTGTGTTTGGGATATTAAGTCTGTTACATCATCTTTGTAGATTGGGGATTGGATTGTCCTGAGGTCTTCAGTGTATCCATACGCATGGGTTCTCGGCCCGTCAATATACGTGAAAGGGTTACTTACGCCATCGCCTCTTATATCCAACTTCTCTGCCTCGAACCATTGGTTGTTGCCTTCTCCAATAGTGGCTGTCCAAGTGACAGATTCTGTTCGGTCGGGTGGTTGTTGAGCGTCTGCATCGGGTACGTTCATGCACTGTTTCCACTGTGTTCCATCATACATAAAGTCATGCTGGGTGGTAAGATCATTATCAATGCTGTCTTGTTCCCCAGTTACGACTTGGCCTGTTGTGCCTGTGATCCATTGCCATGCTCCTTGGGGGTTTTTGATGCAGAGCTTGTTTCCTAAGGAGAAGCTGTAATCGGATTCATCGTCGCCGCAGCATGGATTTTGCGAAATTGATCCCTGCCATGCAAAATGGTTACCTTCACAATCGTTCTGACCTGTTTCGTCGTTGTCAGAAGTGGATGAGCAACCATCATCATGCTGGAGTTCGCTGTTATCTTCCTCGCCGTTACATCCGCTATCTTGCGTGTCCGTAGAACCGTCCTGGTCGTTATCAATTCCATCATTGCATACAAAGAAATCGTTGCTTACGCAATGACATGCTACGGTGATATCAGTAATATCGTCATCGGACCTCTGCCCTTCTCGATAACAGTAAGATCCATAACTCGTTGTTCTCTGGGCATCTCTTGCCTGTCCACTGGAAGCACAGCCTCCTGGCCAGCAGCCATATAGGTATATGGCGGCGCCTAGGCTATTCCGTGCATTACTGATTACCGATTCTCCGGAGGTACAAGAGTTACCTTGGGCATCGCGGGCACTGTGAAAACCAGCAACAGACCCACAAACAGTGCCACAATTTGAACCAGCTACCCACCTTGAAACAGCAACATGATTTCCTGTAGTTAGGACATCTATCTTCCCATCATTATCATTGTCAATCCCATCATTACATTGGGTTGCACTAGCCTGAGCAGACACGGGGCTTATAACAAGCGTGAAAACAAAAATCAGCATGAGCAGACTTTTCATCCCTTCTCCTCTTTTATTCTTGAAGCTAATTAAATCTTCTTTGGGAATATGTTATAAAAAGCTTTCTATTGCGTTCCAGAGTGTTTTCTGGTTCGCTTCAGCGCCCTGAGGTCCAGATCAAGGTCTTCAATTGAGTAGGAAGATTTGTAGCCTCTTTCTATAAGGCGCTGCTCCATCTCCCATACTGTGAGTTCTGCCTGGGCAGCTGCTTCTGAGAGCGTGATTTTTCCTTGGATATACTCGCCGGCGGCTTTTGCTATTATGAAGTTTTGGTATCCCAACAGGATGAGCTTCCTTATTGTAGTGCTCCTATCAGAGATGTCTTCCTTGCTTATCTTTTCGATCTTCTCTAGGACCTCCTTGCTTAGGCGTATGCCTATTGCTTCAGCCATTTTCTGCCTCCTGCAGCATTTTGTCTAAGACTATTGTGCTGAACCACCCGATATTCTTTAATTCTGCGATGGAGTTTCTCATTTTTGTTCTGTCAATCCTTTTTTCTTTGTATAATGTTAGCAGGATTCCGGGAGTTCCTGTAACGGCAATGCCGAGCAATTCCCGCTTTTTCCTAACATTATCGTCATCGGTAGCCAGGATGTCTGCTTTTTGTTGCCAGTATAATGCAACTGCATCTGCTTCGCCACCTCTCAGGTTAAATTGGTTTGCTTTTTTTACAAGGATGTTGCCTTTGATTCCCATGATTTTCATTTTCTTGTTGCGTATTATGCCCGTGATGATTGGAACGTCTGCGTATTGTTTATTGGATCCTTTCAGGACCTCTTCATAGACTGATTCTGGGATAAGCACGTTTTTGAAATAATCGCAGCTTTTCTCAAGGACAGAGAGTTTTGCGAGGTGGATTAGCACCATCGTATCCTTGATAATAAGCATCGTATAACGATGTGCACAATGTATATTTAAACCTTTTGATTTTGAAGCACGTTGAGAAGCGAATCAATATCATGAGGCGATTTCAATTGGTAAGGAGAAGAGGCAAAGGTTGCTGCAATATAAGGTGTTTTGTACTTCCTGCAGAGCTTGAGGTTCTGGGAGATCCTGCCAAGGAGGAGTGGCTGCTTGTCTGGAGTGCCTGAAAAGACTGCTCCGAAATCAAGAATAATAGTAGTGTGGTGCTTGACTGCTATGCCGCAGATGATATGATTCAATCCTGAGCTAGCCTGGTTGAGCCTGTCTTTTCGCGAAAGGGTTTCAAGGCCTGTGATAAAAGCCGGCTTCCAGCGCTCAATGATCAAACGGGGGTCTGAGCGGACATGGATAATCCTGTTTTTTCCTGATGCGAGCTTGGAAAAGGAAGGTGAGGCTTCATCAAGGCAGAGTAAAGAGCCTGGCTTTTCTGTTGGGTAGGCGAAGAGGAGGCTGAGGCCGAGCTTTTTGGCTATGGAGAGGAACTCTTCTTCGTTGTTTTTTGGGAAGACGATGTCGTGCATTAGGGAATGCAAACTGGTTTGGGTATATATTGGCTTTGGTACAGGCAGCTTTGGGATAGCTGTAGAGTTTATAGCTCTGCTGAAATCCTTCGCTTCGCTCGGCAGTGCCGGGCTCGGTCTCAGCTCGTTTATGAATATATCGACATATCCCCGAAGGTGGCAACCCCCTTGTCGATGCTCATTCTTTGGAATACTGACCTCGCAAATGGGCACTGCACCGGATTTCAGCAGAGCCGTAGTTTTTAGAAACTTATATATATCCTGATGGCGGTAACAAAAACATGGTTTTTGAGGCATTGATTAATCCGAAGAGGCCAGTGAAGCATCCTACAGAGATGATTGCTTTGGGGGCATTTTATGCTTCCCTGGCTTTGCTGCTTGCTGTGTGGATCTTCGAGAGCAATGCTGGATTGGTCATGGTGTTCTTTGTGGTGATGGCGTATGCCCCCTTCTTCTACTATACCATCAAACTAGAGGAAAAGAAAGACATGACGGGGATGGGAGAAGAGCCGCTTTTGAAGGAGCACGGGAGGGTGGTCAGCCTCTTTATCTATTTTTTCATAGGAGTGACCTTGGCAACTGCATTCTGGTATGTGGTATTGCCTGAAAGCGGCAGCATCTTTTCCATCCAGCAGAAGACAATAGCTGATATCAACACTGCTGTGACGACGGGTGCTGTTGCGGCTGAAAAGCTGCTGCCAGTCATCTTCTTCAACAACCTGAGAGTATTGGTCTTATGTGTCTTGTTCTCGCTGTTTTATGGGTTTGGGGCGTTGTTCATCCTGAGCTGGAATGCAAGCGTTATTGGAGTTGCGGTTGGGAATTTTATGAAAAACCACATCGCCCAGTATGCCGGATTATTGGGATTGGAGAAGGTGTCTGTCTATTTTACTGCTGCTTCCCTCGGCTTTCTGAGATATGCTATTCATGGTATTCCTGAGGTGCTGGCATATTTTATTGGAGGGCTGGCAGGGGGGATCTTGTCAGTCTCAATCATCAGGAGAGATTTCAGAAAGGAGAATTTCCAGAAGGTGGTTATTGATGTTGTTGACCTTTTGCTGATAGCTGTTTTTATCCTGCTGGTGGCTGCTTTGCTTGAGGTGTATCTCACACCCTTGTTATTCTAGAACCTTGAGCCTTCCTGGCCGGATTTCGAACACCTCTCCTTCGGCGATAAGGTTCTGGACAATCTTCTCGGCTTGGGGATATTGGGAGGTGATGGCCTGGATATCGACTCCGTCTCCTGAATCATGGGACTTTATCATGCTATAGACCTCTTGGGTGAGGTTGTTTGAGGCCATCGGAATATCAGGAGATTTTGCTGCAAGAACGCTTCTGCGCTTGCTGTACTCAAGGTTTCTCAGCTTGATCCAGTCAGGAGATGAAAGCCGTTTAATGATTTCAGCAAAGAGTATGCGCTGGTTTCCTTCACGCACTTTTCCGATGATAAGTACAGGGGTTCCAACTTCCGGGCATGCACTGGAGGTTTCCACAGCTATGGAGCCTGTTGAGTCCTCAATGAGAATGCGGCTCTCTGCCTGCTCGACAATAATGCCTATGGCGTTCACCCGGCTCACCTGGGCATCTGCGACCTCGAGGTAGCTCTGTCCCCAGCCCTCGGTCTTCGTGTAGGGGGAATCGAGAATTTCCTTGACAACAAGCTTATAAGCAATTTGGCGACGAAAGCGCTGCTCCATTCACATCCTCTGGAGAAAGCCCCTGCGAGGCTCGAAGACATCGCCAGAGCGGCGGAGCATCTCAATGACTTCCTCAACCTTCTCTTTGGTGATGTTTTTTTCCTTTGCTGCTTCAATAATGTCTTCAAACGGGATGGCTGAAGAGCCCTTGCCTTCCAGTCCAATGATAATATCTTTGATTACTCTTGTTAAGGAGCGCTGGGAGGTTGAGATGCCTGTGGCAATGCGGTCAATATCAATCTTTCCTGTCTCTGGGTCTAGGCCAACCTGCCGGAGGCTGTACTCCAGGAGTTCTATGGCTTTTTGGGAATCTTGGACTTCAACTGTGTTGGAAAGCCTCATCCGGGCTGCGGCTTCTGAGAGGCGGACTAAGGCGTCGAGCTGCCTGGCTGAAATCGGGATTGCGCGCAGCACGCCTTCCTCTACCCCTCCCTTATTTCTGATTTCAACAAAATAGCGCTGCATCTCTGTCATTGCCTCTGTTGTCAGCCTTGGATGGATGTGCTGTTTTGCATATGCAATGTACTTTTTAAGAAAATTCGTTGAGAGTTCTGCTGTAAACTGGTCTGGATCCTGGTGGAGGCTGAGGATGTGCTTTGCAAGCTGGGTGTCCTTGGTCTCTTCAGGAAGGTCTTTAATCGGGAAGATGAGGTCAAACCTATTGAGGAGGGCAGGAGGAAGGTTGATCTGCTTTGCAAGGATTTCAAATGGGTCAAAACGGCCGAACTTTGGATTTGCAGCTGCCAGGACTGTCGTTCTCGCGATCAGCGTTGCCTGGATGTTTGCCTTGGAGATCGAAACTGTCTGGTTTTCAAGGGCTTCGTGCATTGCTGCGCTGTCTTCGGTGCTCATCTTGTCAAGCTCGTCGATCAGGCAGATTCCATTGGATGCCAGAACCATGGCGCCTGCTTCAAGGCTCCAGCCCTGCAAAAATTCGTCCCTCACAACTGCTGCTGTGAGGCCTGCTGCACTGACCCCTTTCCCCGAGACATAGCGCGCCTTGGGCGCAACAACATTGATCCTCTTTAAGATCTGAGACTTTCCTGAGCCTGGGTCTCCTACAAGCAGAATATGCATATCTCCTCTCGTAGTCGAGCCGTCCCTGCGCTGCTTATGCGTTCCTCCAAAAAGCTGGAGCAGGACTGCTTCCTTGATCTGCTCGTAGCCGTAGATCGATGGAGCTATCGACCCTACCAGCTTCTGCCTCAGCTGCGGGTCTTTGCCAAGCTCCTTGATCTTCTGCTCTTCTTCGGGAGAGATGATGAGCTCAGAAAATGTTTCTTCGATCGCCTGGATGCTGTTGGCATCTATCAGGAGGTCAAAACGCGTTGATTTCCCTCCGGTCCGGAGCGTGATCGGGATTTCCTTTATGATGCCAACAATATTTATCTTTGCACCGGGAGCTGTGTTTCTCTCAGAGAGCGGAGAGACGAGGTCGTCCTTCAGGAAGACCTTCATCCGCTTTGGCTGGGATCCCCCATCAAGATCTTCAGGATCCTCCTCCAAGACAATATTCTGCGCGTCCACAAGCTCTTTGCTGATTTGGATGAACTTGCCTTTCCTGCCGCAGCCGCACCTGCTCGGCTCCTTGAAGGCTGCGTCTGCCTGGATGATATGGAGGATATTGCCGCAGCTTGGGCATTCAAACTTCGCTGAGGTGATTTGAGGCCGCACATCTGATTTTTGGCGCACAATCCCCTTGATGCTGAGAAGCTTGTTGATGTGGTTGGAGCGGATATCTTTGATAAGTGTCTGCTGGGTCTTGGGGAGGTTCGAGAAGCGGATGGTGCATTTAGAGGAGTCGAGATCTATGTTCTTTATGACGACTTCTGTCCCTTTCAGGATCTCCTCAGGCTGGTCCAAGGCCAGATCTGCCACTTCAGGGTCATCTTTGGCAAGAAGCTCAAAATCAACAGTAAGGGATGTCTTGCCCTTCTGGACGTTCGTAAGCAGCTCGCTATAGTAATGGGTTTCAAGAAAATCCTGGATCCTTTGGATAAGTTCTGTGCTGTCCATGCCCCCTCAGAGAGGGAGAATGGCCTCAAATTAAAAAGATTTACTTTTTCTTCACTTTTTTCAGGTTTGTGATCAGCATATCCAGCGCCTGGTTGACCTCTTTTTCTGATTTTGTGCCTGTGCAGACCACTTTTCCATTGGAAAAAAGGAGGAATGTCGCTTTTGCTGCACGGAGCTTGTAGACAAGCCCGGGGAACTGCTCGGGCTCATATTCCGTGTTCTCAAGCCTCATTGCAAGGACATTTAGGTTTAGGTCCATTCCAACACTGCCTGAAGCGACAATATTCTGGATATTGATCTGGGGGGTGACTGTGATCTTCACCTTGATCTTTTCGAGGCTTTTGATAATCTGCTGGATAGATTCCTTGACCTCTGCCATGGTCCTGCCCCCTGTGCAGACCACTTTTCCGGAGGAGAAGATGAGAGCTGATGTCTTCGGCTCCTTGATCCTGATGACGAGGCCGGGGAACTGCTCGGGGTTATATTCAGTATTTGAAAGCGTTGCTGCCATCTTTTCCAGCGGGATGGCGTGCTCCAACGACGTGGAAACCACAATATTGACAACTTTTATCTCCCGCTTGTCTTTCTTGACTTTCTTCATCATGCTCCCTCCGTTACCCCCAATGATGCTCAGGGGTTGGGCAGACTATTTAAAGGCTATCTTTTTAAATGTTTATAAATGAAGCTGCCCGGCGCTCGCGTGTTTTGGGTTGCAGAGCCTCGCGAAAGAGGCGGCAACCTTCAATCGGGATAGGGCCATTCGCTTGTAAACCTTTATAAAGCAGGCATTTTCCCTCTTGAGAATGGAATACCAGGAGATGCTTGCCAGGGCCAGAAAACGGATGCCCGAATCTGTGCTGGAGAAGGCCAGATTTGAGGTTATGAAGGTGAGAGGGCATTTTCAGGGCAACAAGACCTGCATCGCCAACTTCTACCAGATTGCGTCGAGCTTTAATAGGGAGCCGCAGCACCTGTTCAAGTATATCCTCAGGGAGCTTGCAACACCAGGAGAGCTCAGAAAGCCTGAAGCCTTGATTGGGGCAAAGATTGGCGCTTCGCGCATCAATGAAAAAATCTGGAAGTATGCAAATGAGTTTGTACTTTGCCGCGACTGCGGGAAGCCCGATACTAAATTGACGAATGACAGCCATGGCGCTTCATTGAAATGCATGGCGTGCGGGGCTAAGCATCCGGTTAAGGGAGTTTAGCCGAACCACTTGCCAAGCCCTTCTTGAGTCTCTTTTACCTTACCGAAGACGCTGGCTACATGGCGCCTCGTGAGTTCAAGGCTTTGCCTCACATAGGCCGGAACATGGTATTTCTCAGCAAGGCTGAGCGAGGGCTCGAGATATTTGATAATGGAGCCTTCTGAGACCGTAAAGATCAGCCTGCCGCCGCATCTGCATTTTCCAACAAGAGGCGGGCGGCGGTACTTCTCATTGCATTTCACGCAGCGAAACTGCTGCTGGGAGAATTTTCTCAGGTTGCCTTTGATATCTTTGAGGAAGTGCTTTTCTATAACCATCTTGGCAACGTCGCTTGCGTCTACTGCCCTGATTCGCTCTGCAATATCCATCTGGCCTTTGAGCTTTTCTTCCATAGAGGGGAGGGTCTTGTATGCAGAACAGGTCACGCCCTTGTTGATATTGGAGGTGTCGTGCGTGAACCCCATCAGTTCATACTGCCCGGGGGAGTTGATTCTGTCCCCAATCTTTTCTATCTGGACGTTCCATGGCGCTTCATAGTTCTGTGCGGCTTCGTAGAGCCTGAGCGGGTATTCCCAAGCGACGTCCAGATCAAAGACCATGTCATCAACTTCAGAAGGGATAAGGATAGAGGTCATAACAAGGGGGGCATCCTGCACTGCGCCCCGGTGAGAGGGGAGGTATTTCCTGGAGAAGTTCAGCATCGCATCCATCGCGAGGATAACGCAGGATTCATCGCCGTCCAAATCGCGGCGTTGAGCAGCATGAAAGAGAGGATGGGCATAGTAGCCCTGGGTTTTTGAAAATCCTATGATCCTCCCAACGATTGCTGCGGAGGTATGCGGGGCAAGCCCAAGGATAAGGTGGCCGATGAGATCCTTCTCAGTAGAGGCATGGTAGAAAGGCTCAAGATTGTAGAGGAGAGAAAGTTCGTCATCAATGAAATTTGCAACACGAAGCAAGACCCGGTGTGCGCCCTGGTCGGGCGAGCCTTCGCACGAGGGAAGCACAACGTCCTGGACCTTAAGCTCAACAACCTGGTCAGGAGAGTCCAATGGAGCGCCATGGATGTCTTTCGTGTACCCGAGGGACTTGAGCTGGTCTACGGAAGTTCCGATCTCCTTCGGCCTGAAATGGGAAAGCCCGAGCTGGGTCATGTCATAGCGCGTTGTGCCGTCCTTGTTGACATGAAGGTTGTGCTTTGCCCGCAGGATGCCTTTTGCTGGATGCTCTGCGGTGTGGTCTTTGTTGGAGGTTCCGCGGACACCCTTGATGATATCCGGGAGGGCTGCAAGCCCCAATCTCTTCTGAAGTTTGCTGAAGAGTTCTCCGATACGGATGCTTTGCTCTCGAAAGAGGGGGAGTTCGCCGTGTTTGGGGCATCTGGGGAGGGGGAGAAGGCCGCACACAGGGCAAGGGTACATGCGCTGGCAGGGGGTGTTGCAGTCTATACAGACGCTGAGCACGCCCTGCGCCTTGCAGGAGGCGCAATAAAAGAGCGGCATCTCAGCGTTCACGCTTCCGGATTTTATGGCTTCCTGGAATGAGCGGAGCCTTCCTCCTTCAGCTCCGACAGGAAAAAGCACTTGCGGGCTTCCGGCAAGCTCGCGCTGCTTGGATTTTTCTGGCCTTCCCATACGAGCGCCAATAAATGTCCCGCCTTTTGGGCGGAGCGGGATTGCCGAAGAGGCTGAAAGCGCAGCAAGGGGGGTTTGGGATTCGAGATACTTTTTGAGCGATTCGCGGTTTCGAAACAGCGTGTGGAGGATTTTTGCGTCGTCTTTGGCAACAACGATGAATTCGTTTGAGATAAGGAGGTGGGGGAGGCCAAGCTGCTCCATAATTTGCTTCTCTGCCCCTGTTCTGCCGACTGCCTTTTCAAGACCTGCTTCATTATAATGGAGTTTTGCTCTGCCCCACCAGCCAAGAAGGCTAAGCGCGTCTTTTGAAGAGATTTGGTCCCAGAAATATGTCCACCGAGGGTGGAGGGGGATATGGAGTTTTGTCGAGAGGAGCAGCGCCTCTTCTGGGCTTGGCGCCTTTTTGGCAACGAGGAAACTGAGGTCTGCGTTGACTGCTTTTGCGATTGAGGAATGGGAGGGATCAATCCCTTTCTCTTTAAGTGTTTGCTTGAGCTCCTGCGCCCACCACTCTTCACAATAGCCTGCCGGGACCAGCACATGGGCGCGGTTGTAGAAATCTCCGTAGGTAACCAGGATGTCGCCGAGGTAGAGGATTTCCTTGATAAGGGGGCGGGCTTCTTTTGCTTGTTGGAGAGAGTCTATGCGCGTCACGTCGCCTGAAGTGAGGAGCACAATCGGGCCGTCGATGGTGTCACAGGAGGACAACGAGGTTGCTTTTCCTGGCCGCTCGGTCTTGAGCTGGGTTCCGATAGCAATATAGTTGTCAAGGATGGCCATGGTTGCGGGATGGATTGCGTGAGAAGAGTAGCCGGTATTCCTGCACCGCCCGTAACGCAGCCTGAACCCGCCCGGCCGCATCGGGTAGGTTAGGATGGGGCGGCCAGCAACAAGATCCTTGATGAATGTGTAGTCTGGGGTCACTTTTGCTTCGCTGTGAGATTGGCCTGCTTTGATCCTTTTTTGCAGGCTAACAAACTTCTCGAGGAACCCCCAATGCTCCAGACCAAAATCCTTCCCCCATTTAGAAAGCTGCTTCCAGAGCTTTGGCGCCTTTTGGCAGAGGCACTCTCCTAAAACAAGGCAGATGCCGTTTCGGATCCTATTTGTCTGGATGCGATCGAGGTCTTTGTAGTTGGAGACCTCCCGGGTTTCTGAAGGCTCCCCGTCAATTTGGACTGGCAGGTGGCGGAGGATAAAATCAAGCTCTGATTCGCTTGGGAGGTATTGGAGATTGGTGATAAACTCGTGGTAATTGCCTACTTCAGTGATTGCTCGCTTTATTTCATCTTCGGTGGGGTCATAATCGTCATACCCTCTCTTCTTTCGGACATAGTCTGCGATGAGGACGGAGACCGAGGCCCCGGTGCCGCCTGCGCTCCGGATTGGCCCTGAATAGAAGAGAGAGATGTAGGGCTTTCCATCGCGTCGTTTCATTACTTTAATGCTGGTGAGGCCTTCGAGCGGGCTTGCCACGGTTCCCAGGGTGTGGTATGCAAACCCGACGCGAATCCCTACTTCCATGGCTTCGATTGCGGAGGGAAAGGAACAGAATTGCTGCCGGCTAATCTCTTCTGCGATCGTGAGAGAGACCCGCCAATCAAGGACTCCGTATTGCTGTTCAAGCTCATGAATCCGTACTGATACCCCCGAGTTCCGAATCTGGGGCGCAACCGTGCTTATGAGCCCCTCAACCCGTTCTGCCATGTCTCTTGCGATGGGGATTTCCACCGCCCGCTGGGGGTCGTATCCTTTCTGTCTGGCAGATTCCGCGATTGCGTACGCTGACCTCAGGCGCTGATCCATTGAATTGAGGTATTCTGAGGTTTCCTGCGAGGCAATCATGTTCCATCCTGGATAAATTTGAGTATCTTCACTTCTCGGGTCTTGAGGTTTATAAGAGGGGCGCGGCACGGCTCAGGACTGTGCCCCATCTTCTCCTGGTAGGGGGTCTTTGCCTGCCACGCCGACGCGCAAATCAGCGTGACGCCGCGGTACATGCCTACCTGCGTCTTGTGGATGTGACCAGAAACAAAGATGTCGGGGACTCTTGAGATCACAAGGGGGTCTGAATAGGGGCGGGGGGTATAAAGGTTGGAGCGGTGCGAGGGAGCAAGGTGCCGCGCTTGGAGGAGGTATTTCATGATCTCATCACATCTATTGTAGCCTCCTGCATTCCTGATCTTCTCCACGTTTGCGACATAGTAGTCATAGGAGTACCCATGGTAGAGCAGCACATCAAAGCCAGGGAATGCGGCGGTTTTGTGGATTGTGACCATGCTGGGGTTGGAGAGGAGGAGAGCGTTGGGGAGGTCCCAGAGGGGGGCCGCGAGGTCTTTGTAGAACGCGGATTGCGGCTCCGCCAGCTGGATTGCGTCGTGGTTTCCTGGGCAGATAATAAGCTTTATGCGCGAGGGGATTTGCGAGAGGAGGCGGTAGCATTCTTCGTATTGGTCGGCGATGTCCTGGATCTCGAGCTCGTCCTCCTGCCCGGGGAAGATTCCGACACCATCCACCAGGTCGCCTGAGATGAAGATGTACCTCACTTTTTTTGCAACTTCCTTTTGGGCATCTGAGCCTGAGCGGGCATTGATCCACTCCAGGAACCTATGAAATTCGTCTGCGTGGAAGAGCCGGGATCCGACGTGGAGATCCGAAAGGAAAAGCGCATACGCGTCGTCCGGGCAGCTCTTCGCATTTTTCAGGAGGGGGACGTCGGGAAGGAGGATGGATTTTGCAAACACAATGTTTTGCCCATTCGAGCCGAGGACCCCTATCGCCTGGTCATGGACAACAGATTGGGCCTGGCGGAAGGCTTCGGGCGAGTGTTTTGTGGCCAATACCTTTATTTCTCCGGTCGGGTCTTCTACGGTCAGCACAACCCCCCCGTTTTTGTTGGTTTCCTTCTCACGGATCATGCCAATGAACGCGACAGACTCCTTGTCCTTGCGGCCAAGGATCTTGCTTATGGAGGTTAAGTGCTGGAGTTCTGCGCGCTGCATAAGGATTGATTTGAGCTGGGCGTACCGGTTGCCGAAATGCTGCACAAAATCCTGGACCTCGTGTTTCTTTGGGAGGGCTTCGTAGGAAAAAACTACCCCTACCGACGGTTCGGGAGATTCTGGAGGGGGTGATGCAAGCATTTGGGCTTGATTGGCCGCGCCAGGCATCGCGGCCTCCAGCTGGCGCACGAACTTGGGGTCTTCAAGCTTTGAAAGAATGTTGGGAGGCAACAGGACCCCCCGATCCAGGAACGATTTGATAATGTCTTTGGTGTGCATGACTAAAGATCAAGTGCCTTTTGCAGCACGAGGGTAACGTTTTCAGTTTGGAGGTGGGGGGAGAGGAATATCTCTCGGGTCCTTCCATAACGGCCCTTTGAGATCACTTTTGCATTGATAATCCCGAACATGTCAAATTCGGCGATTACGTCTGAAACCCTGCGCTGGGTGAGGGGGCGCAGGCCTGTCTTTGCGGTCAGGGCCCGATAAAATTCGTAGACCTCACCTGTGAATACGTGCTCTTTTTTCTCTGCGGTCTGCAATACGGAGTAGAGGATGGCCTGATACTGCTTCGGTTGGGTGGAGATGATGTGGGAGATCCTGTCTTTTTCGATTTTTTCTTCTGCCTGGTCGATGTGGGAGATGGACACTGTGGGGGAATTGCCGCGCTCTGCAAGCTCCCCTGCAACCCGAAGCACCTCTAAAGCGCGGCGGGCGTCTCCGTGCTCGCGGGCTGCGTAGGCGGCACACTTCTCGATCACTCCTTCGGCAAGCACCCCCGGTTTAAATGCCAGCTGCGCCCGCTCCTTGAGGATGCCCTGGATCTGGGGCGCGTTGTAGGGGGGGAAGACGACTTCCTCTTCGCTGAGCGAGCTTTTAACGCGGGGGTCAAGATTGTCAACAAAGACGAGGTCATTCGAGATTCCGATTAAGGAGATCTGGGCATTTTTGAGCTCTTCGTTAATCCTGGTGAGGTTGTAGAGGATCTCGTCCCCTGCCTTTTTTGCAAGGACGTCTATCTCATCCAAGATGAGCAGGTAGGTTTTTTCTGAGGCGCCTATACTGGAGAAGAACATCCGATAGACCTCAGAGGTTGGAAGGCCGGTGTCTGGGACGTCCTTCCCGCACTCCCTTGCGAGGTGCGCTATGAGGCGGTATTCGGTGTCTGCTACTTTCTTGAGTTTGCAGTTGATGTAGATTGTTGAAAGAGGGACCCCCTTTGATTTTGCAAGTTCGAGAAGCTTGGAAGTGGTGTGCTTGACAGAGAGTGTCTTCCCTGTTCCCGGTTTGCCGTAGATGAAGAGGTTTGAAACCCGTTCTGATTTAAGGGAGGGAGCAATGATTGATGCGATTTGATTGATTTGTTCGTCCCTATGGCTGATTATTGAAGGGATGTAGGAGGATTGTATTGCTTTTTTTTCAGCGAAGATGGTGTCTCGTGCGAGGTACTCCTCAAAGAAATTGGTTAATCCTTTCTGCATGGTTTTGCAGAGGAAACAGAGGTATATAAAGATTGTTGTGGTGGAAAATCTGGGGTTTAAGTCTCTGTTTTGTGGATGCCTGAGATGGCCCTGCGTCCTTTATTGCGCATGGAACTGGAGGTGTGGAGGAGTGATGGGATGGGGGGAAGTGGAGGGCGTAGGTATTCGTGTGATTAACCATTTTAGTGGTGGTTCGTTAAAATTTGATGTTGTTCTTGGGTTTGGTGCTGTGGTTTGATTATTATTTTCTATGGGGGTTATAACTTGATTATAACTTGATTATTATTTTCTATATGGAAACTATATACTCTAAATTATCTTGGAAGTAGATACTACCCAAAACCTTACAAATAGTACTAATAGCAAAGGTTAATGGTAGTAACTCAGCGATTAAATCAAGATTGTAGATTGGTCCTGGGTTTTAGTAACGTAACCAAACTTCTATGACCTAATCTGGGTCAAACAGGCATCAAACTAAATTCCAACTCTGCTCAAATCGCACGCAAACAAACCACGATGGACTTAGATAGCGCAAGCAAACGCATGCAGATTGAAGGGCATGTTGAGCGTTTCCTACTCTCCATCTGCACTCGGGGGGTCTGGGGCTATAATTCATTACTTCGAAATAATGACATAACGAAAGGTTTATAAACCTCGCAGAGTTCCTAAGCCCATCACCTTAATGGGGAGTGAGTCCATGTTGATGCAAAAGGATTTTTTGAATAAACTGAAGGATTTTGGCCTCAATACCTATGAGGCAAGGCTGTGGACAGCGTTGCTGTCCCGGGGAGTCTCCACAGCAGGAGAGCTTTCTGATATCTCTAATGTTCCCCGGTCCAGAACCTATGACGTCCTCGAAAGCCTGGAAAAAAAAGGGTTCATCATAATGAAGGTGGGAAAGCCGATCAAATACATCGCCGTGCATCCGACAGAGGTCATCGAGAGGATCAAGAAGAAAGTCATGCAGGACGCAGAGGAAACCTCTTCAATCATCTCGCAGATAAAGGTAAGCAAACTCTTTGATGAGCTCAACCTGCTCCATTCCAAGGGCATTGAGATGATAGAACCCATGGATCTCTCTGGCTCTTTTCGCGGCAGGGACAGCATCTACCTCCATCTTGGCAGCCTCATCAAACAAGCCAAGAAATCTATCCTCATAAGCACCACTTCCAGCGGCCTCGGCAACAAACTGGGCCAGTTCAAGGGAATGCTCGAAAAAGCCTCCCAGCGAGGAGCGAAAGTGAGGATCTCCGCTCCGATTACAAAATCCCCGCTCCCTCAATTAGGAGGGTCGCACGGCATTGAAGTGCGGTCTTTGAAAACCACGGGAAGATTCTGCATCATTGACCAGAGAGACGTTGTCTTGATGCTGATGGATGACAAGGACGCGCATCCTAACTATGACACCGCAATCTGGCTTCGGTCTCCTTACTTAGCAACCACACTCTCTTCTTACTTTGACCAGGAATGGAGCAACCAGGCACGCTGATCCTTAGCAGCCAGCGCAAACTTGCGCATCACGCGTAAGCACGCCCTGTACAGGGCTCCGGGCTCTGGCAGAACCAACACGCCCAGCTTTCAAAACATTTAAATACCTCCAACTCTCGGGCATTCCTAAAAAGGAGGTGCCTTATGGTGAATGATCAAATCTTTACAGTTACTCTTGCCATAGTCATTGGGACCTTGGCAGCAATTGTGTACTCTTTGAGGATACTCGTTCTTATGGAACGCCGAGTAGCAAGGATGGAGCTGCATATTGAGAAGATGGCGAGCCACATCCTTAGCGAAGAATCCTCTATCAAAAAAAGGCTGAAACGAAGGTAACTTAGGCCTCAACCTCTTTAATCTGGGCAGTAATCCTTTTCATGTCCTCTTCCAGCCTTCGGATATGCTCGCAGTTGTCATACTGGTTAAGCAGGCCGCCGCACTCCGGGCATTTGAACACCATCTCCATCGCGCTTGAGAACTCAAACCGCATGCACCCGTTCTGGCACATGAAGAAACAGGATCCCCTCTCTCGCTCCAGCCTCCTGCCGATAGCGCTCAGCTGCTGCCTGCGGCTTCCTACAAACAATGGGCGGAGCTGTTTCTTATTGAACGACCAATAATAGTTGTACCACCCTTTCTTGCCTTCCTTCTTTTTGCTGAAGGCAACAATGTTATTATGGTGAAGCTGGTAGAGGAGATTTCTTGTTTCATTGATATCTTTTTTGAGCGACTTTGCCAACTCTGTCTCAGAAACCCGCCCTCGCCCCTTCAATATCTTCGTGATAGGCACCCCAGCATCGCCGGCAATCTCAGCTATGAACTCGTCTAACCATCCCCTCTTCTGCAACCTTGTCACCCCCCTCGCTATTTTAGGGTTCTCTCTTTAAATACCTTTTGGTTTGCTTCACTCAGTAAGCTCTGAGAAACTCAGCCCCTTGTTCCTTGCCACCCATTCGTCAATAAGCCAAGAGGATCCTGTTTGCTTGAGGTCTTCCAGCATCACAAACCTCCATTCCCCCCCTTTAAATTTCACTGCAATCCACGGCTCTGCTCCAAAACGGCCGCAGAACTCCTTCAGCTGATCAATCTCGTCAGGATAGAAATACTTTTTATTCTCCTTTGTCACTTTGCATTCTATCCCTACTGTCCGCTGCCTGTTCCTTGCAACAATATCCGGGCAGGGGAAGTGGCTGCTGCCGCTTCCTGCAACGCGGACTGCCGCCCAATTCGCACCCCATAACAGCCTCACAAGCTCCCTTTCTGCTTTGGAGCCCTTGATTTTTGACATCACACCCTCACTTTCATGAAATCGTATGCGCACTCTGCGCCAGGAAATGTTTTTTGGGCCTCCTCTTTTAAAAGTGCAGTAGTCTTATACCTCTGGCTAAAATGAGTAAGTATCAGCCTCTTTACTCCTGCCCTCCTGCCGAGATCAGAGGCCTGGGACGCTGTCATATGGCTGTACTCCCCGCCTTTCTCCTCAAGTTCGTCTGCGTAGGTGGCTTCGCAGATTAAGAGGTCTGCATTTTTTGCCAGTTCGACTGCAGCCCTGCAGGGCTTGGTGTCCACAACATATGCCACCGTTTTTCCTTCGACTATGTTTGAAACTTCGTCGGGGGGTATCTTCCCTCCGTTGAAGATTACTGTCTCCCCCCTTTGGAGTTTCCCCCACAGCGGGCCTTGCGGGATGCCCCTCTTCTTCAGCTCTTTTACAATCATCCTCCTGCGATCTTCCTCTTTGAAGAGGTACCCCAAGCAGGCAATCCCGTGCTCAAGGCGAGCGGCAACAACTGCATACTGCGCATTCTTAAAAATCACCCCTTCTTTAACATCATGCGCCTTCATCGCAATTTTTTTATCAAACACAAAGACCTCGAACATAGCTTCCATCCTCCTCTTTGTCCCTGCCGGGCCATAGATCTCCAGCTCTTTTGTATAATTACTGCCCGCAAGCGTCTGGATAAGGCCGGGAATCCCAAGAACATGGTCTCCATGCCAATGGCTGATAAACAATTTAGTCACCTCTGTCGGAGAGACCCCTGCTATCTTGAGCTGGCGCTGAGTTCCCTCTCCGCAATCAAAGAGGATCCCCTCTCCCTGGTATTTGAGGAAGACTGAAGAATGATTCCTCTCCTTTGTGGGGACCATGCTTGAGGTTCCTAAAAAGACGATGTCCATACACACACAAACTTCCCTGTTTATATATTCCTTTTGGATTTATGCGCGGAAGACATTATCGGGGCTAAGTCAACTTTAGTGGCTTGCCCTAAAAACCCAAGCTTTTTAAAATGGGCATCATCTTTCTCTGGTATTCTCCTATGGCAAAGAAAAAAACCGAAGACAAGCCCGAAGAAAAGAAGGAAGTAAAGGAGAGGATCTCCGGCCAGTTCATCGGCGGAAGAGTCGTTGCCGAGAGCAGCGATGCCAGCAGAGAACTCAACTCCACTTCTCAGATTGGGGCGCTCATGGAGGATGGAAGGCTCCAGCTCTCTCTCCTCGAAGCTGCGTATCTGCTTGAGAAAAAGAAGGTATGCCTTGTTGACGGGAGAGGGATGGAAATCGCCTTCGATGGGTTTGTGAAGAAAGCCCAGAGATCTGAGCCTAACTTCTGGGTGAGGTATTGCGTGTTTAAGGACATCAGGAACCGAGGCTATGTTGTGAAGACCGCGCTCAAGTTCGGCGCAGACTTCAGAGTCTATGACCGGGGGGTAAAGCCGGGAGAGGATCATGCAAAATGGATTGTGTATCCCGTGTATGAGGCTGAGAAATACACCTGGTATGACTTTGCAGCGAAGAACAGGGTAGCGCACTCTACAAAGAAACGGCTGCTGATTGCTTTGGTTGATGAGGAGAATGACTGTACGTATTATGAGATCTCCTGGAAACGGCCGTGATAGGACAGAGGTTAAGGGCTCGCTGAAAAGTTTCTCACTTCGTTCGGCAATGCCAGTACTCAAAAATGCTTCGCATTTTTGGTCGCTCCTGCGGAGCAGTTCGCCATGCTCAAGTCAGGCAGGATAGCGACATTCCCCGAAGGGAGCAACTCCCTTGTCGCTGCGCCGCTGCTCCTTTATAATGGCTCACAAAAGGGCGCTGCATGACTTTTCAATGCCACCGAGGTTAAGAAACCTTTTTATAACCTCTTTTGTTCGTGACAGGCATGCAGCAGGATGAAATTCTCACATTCATGAAAGAGCATGGGCCTGTAATCCCTGCAACTGTTGCAAGGGCAATGAAAACCTCCATCCTCCTTGCTTCTGCCCTGTTGAGCACGCTTGTGAGCCAAGGAGCAGTCTGCATAAGCTCCCT
The DNA here is from genome assembly GCA_035290625.1 of Candidatus Nanoarchaeia archaeon. Taxonomy (NCBI): domain Archaea; kingdom Nanobdellati; phylum Nanobdellota; class Candidatus Nanoarchaeia; species Candidatus Nanoarchaeia archaeon. The sequence continues at coordinate 4,270 of DATDTY010000027.1, read as the reverse complement.
CAAAGTGGGAGGAGGAAGCCCAGTCTATTACCTCCCTGAGCACCGAGCAGGGCTTCAAGAATACAGCACAAACCTTCATGAAAAAGAGCAGCGCGCTTACGCATTACTGAAACAGGAGGCAGTTTTGCAAGATTCCAAGCTCGACCCTCTCCTGCGGGTCAGCCTGCAGAATATGAAGGACTTTGCAGTTCCTCTCAAGGTTACGATGGCTGGAAACACAGAGCTTTTTTGGAAGTGGTACATTCTCAGCAATGAAGAAGCAGGCAGGGTCATCAGATCCCTTTTGCACGCAGAATCTGATCTTCCTGCAGAGACACTAAAAGAAAAGGAAAAAGAAAAACCAGCACAACCGACAGCCCCGATCCGGCCGGTCTCCTCCAAGGGGCCAAAGAAAAAGAAGCAAGACGCCTCGCTCGGCCAGTTCCAAACTTATTTTGCCAAGAACAACATTTCAATTCAATCTTTCATAGGGAAGCAAGGCAGCCAATATATCTTTCATGTTGCAATCCCAAGCTCCGTAGGGCCGCTTGCCTATTATTGCGCGGCTTTCCATAAAAAGAAAATCACTGAAGCAGACATTTCAACAGCCTATGTCCGAGGGCAGATTGCAAAGCTCCCAATTCTCGTGCTTACCACTGGCCAGCTATCAAGGAATGTTGAAGAAAGGCTGGATTCGTATAAGGGGCTCACGCTCCGGAGAATCGATCATGGGGGTTAACCTTACTGAGCTCTTACATCCAACGCCAATCTCCTTCCAAGACCTGAAAGGGAAGATCATTGCGATAGACACCTCTCTGTTTTTGTATCAGTTTTTAAGCTCCATCCGGCAGCGGGATGGCGGCCTCTTCACAACTTCAGAGGGTGTTGTCACTTCTCATCTGATAGGGCTGTTTTCCAGGACAACCCTGCTGATGAAGAAGGGGATCAAGATGGCGTATGTCTTTGATGGCGAGCCGCCCCAGCTGAAGCTTGTGGAATTGCAGAGGAGGAAAGAGATCAAGATAGAATCACAAAAAAAATATGACGAAGCAAACAAGAGGAAGGACGAAGCAGAGATGCGGAAGTATGCCGGCAGGACATCCAGGCTTACGCCTCAGATGATTGAGCAATCCAAAGAAGTCCTTGAGCTGCTTGGCATTCCTCTGGTTCAGGCGCCATCTGAGGCAGAGGCGCAAGCCTCTTTTCTTGTGAAGAACACGGATGCCTTTGCAGTAGCCTCGCAGGACACTGATTGCCTGCTGTATGGCACTCCGCGGCTGGTGAGGAACCTCTCAGCAACTGCAAGGAGGAAGAGGCCCGGAATGCTGGCAAGCAGCCCCTCTGAGCCGGAGATACTTGAACTTTCAGAAACCCTGAACCTCCTTGGTTTGGACCATGACCAGCTGATTTGCCTTGGGATGCTTGTTGGAACTGATTTTAATGTTGGAGGGATCAAAGGACTTGGGCCAAAAACTGGATTAAAAATCATTAAGACGTTCGGCAAAGATTTTGATGGCCTTTTCAGGCACGTCAAATGGAATGAATTTTTCGGCGCTTCCTGGAAAGAGGTTTTTAATCTGATCCGTCATATGCCTGTTACAAAAGATTACTCTTTAACCTGGAAGAAGCCCCAGCTCAGCAGACTCCAGCAGCTGCTTATCCACACGTATGAGTTCTCTGAGGATCGTGTCCTTAGCTCACTGGCCGGGCTGGATCATGAACCCAAGCAAAAAGGGCTCGGAGACTTTCTGCAATGAACATCCGTCTAGCAAAGCTGCTGAGGAGACATCTGACCAGCACTCAACTCAGATCTGTTCCCTCCTCTTACGATACCCTTGGGTCGCTCCTGATATTCTCTGATTTTCCTGGCAGCCTGGAGCCAAAGCAGAAGGAGATTGCTCAGGCATTCCTCGAGTTTCATCCCGCCATTACCACTGTGCTCAAAAAAACACATCCGTATTCGGGGAAATATCGGCTTCCAAAATACAGAATCCTGGCAGGAAAAAGATCCAAGCAAACACTGTTCAAAGAATATGGTTTAGTCCTCCTTATCCATCCGGAAAAAATGTATTTTTCCCCCCGGCTCGGAAATGAGCGCATGCGCATAGCAAGATTAGTTGGTAAAGGGGAAAGGGTTCTTGTCATGTTTTCAGGCTGCGGGGTGTACCCCCTGATATTGGCGAAACACAGCTTAGCGAAGGAAATTGCCGGTGTTGAAATCAATCCTGCAGCGCACCAGTACGCGCAAAAGAATGCCCAGCTGAACCACGCGAAGAACATCAGCCTCTACAAAGGAGACGCGAGGAAGGTCGTTCCAAAGCTTGGAAGATTTGATAGGATCATTATGCCGCTTCCGAAGGACGCAGGGTCATTTCTTGATGTTGCTCTTGCGGCCTTGAACCCCGGAGGCGTTGTCCATTACTATACTTTCTGGAATAAAAAGGACGGAGGAGGGCCTGCGGACAGCATTGCGGCATGGTGCATCAGCCACGGCATCTCCTGCAGAATCCTCGCGACTGTGCGCTGCGGAGCTTATGGCCCTGGAAGGAGCAGATACTGCGTTGATGCGCAGATATACTCGCGTAAAGGGCCGCGCTAACTCAACGGAGACTAAGAGGCGCGCTCAGCAGTTACTTCCGTCTTTCATTGGCTTGCGCCTCAACGGGTGTTCACGAAATCATCGCACGCCGGCTCATTCGAACCTCCCACTCTTTAAATACCTTTACCTCTATGAACGGCAGCGTTCAAAATCTCGCAGTTGCTCGGGTTGCCGCCGTGCTCAAAAATGCCCTGCATTTTTGGTCGCTCCTTCGGAGCAGCTCGGCTCCTGCAGTTTTCAGCGAAGAGCGGCGCCTCTCCGTAAGGGACAACCTCCTCCGCTGCGCTTCCTCTGGTTTATTGAGCCTCGCGACATTGGCGGCAACCCCTATTTTGAACGCAGCTTCCGTGCGAACCACGCCAGAACACTCCTATCCAAACATATGCTTGAATTCCTCTGACTCCTCTGCGCGGACCTTCTCAATTGCCTCAAGGAAATAGTCTTCGGTGATCCGAGTTCTGTTGTTGCGGATCGCCACATATCCAGCTTCGGTTGCCACTGCCTTGATTTCAGCACCAGAAAACCCTTCCATGAGCCTTAGGATCTTTTCCCTGTCAATATCATTTGACAATTGCATACGCTGCGTGTGAATAGTGAATATCTCACTCCTCTGATCTTTGTTTGGAAGATGGATCTTAATCATCCTGTCCAGCCTCCCCGGGCGCAGGATTGCTGGGTCAAGGATGTCCTTCCTGTTTGTGCAGCCAATGATCTTGACATTCCCCAACGGCTTGAAGCCGTCAATCTCTGCGAGGAGCTGCATAAATGTTCTCTGAACCTCACGCTCGCCTGAGGTGCCTATCTCTATCCGGGTGCCAGCGATAGCATCGATCTCGTCGATGAAAATAATCGAGGGCGCCCTTTCCTTTGCAAGCTGAAATATCTCCTTGACTAGCTTTGCTCCCTCTCCAATAAACTTCTGGACCAGCTCAGAACCGACAATTTCTATGAATGTGCTTTGCGTTGATGAAGCAACTGCTTTGGCAAGCAGGGTCTTCCCCGTGCCGGGAGGGCCGTGCAGCAGGATGCCTTTCGGTGGAGATATGCCCACCTTCCGGAAGAGCTCGGGCTTTTTGAGAGGCAGCTCTATCACCTCTTTAATCTGCTCTGCCTCCTTTCCTAAACCGCCGATCTCAGCCCAGCTCATGTCGGGCTTTTCAATAATCACAAATTTTTCCACATCAAACTTCTTGGATGTTGAGAGCTTCTGAAGGACCGTGAGATTCTTCTGCTCGGTAAGCACAGAATCTCCGGGCTGTATGGTGCCGGCATCCTTTGATATACCTACGAGAAACAGATTGCCGTTGGGGACCCGAATAACTGCCTGACCCCCTATAACCTCTACAACTTCACAGACCATCAATGGCGGCTTCTTGAAGCGCTCCAACTCTAGCTTCAGCTGGTTGGCAGTCTCCTTGAGGAGCTTGTTCTCATACTCCATCTGCGGGAGGGTGGTCGCGTAATTGTAGATGACGCTGTCAAGAACATCCTTTGAATCCATTTTTGGCGTAAGGAGCGCAGGGTTTTTAAGTGTTTGCCTTGAAGGCGTCAGCGCAGCATTGAGGGTTGCCATCATTTTCGCGAGGCTCAAGCAAGCCAACAAAATACAGCGGAGGGGGAAGCCCCTTACGGGGAGGTGCCGCTCTTTCCTCAAGAAGGCAAGAGCCGAGCCGATGGCAACCCCCCCCCCAC
>DATDTY010000026.1 GCA_035290625.1 Candidatus Nanoarchaeia archaeon | reverse complement strand
CTCTGCAGCCTCAACATCTGCCTTATGGTAGTTGCATGCGCTGCAGTCCATGGAAAAAATGTAGCATTTGCCGAAATACGGGATGTCCATCTCTGATTCTATGAGGCTAAGCTTCTTCTCTCCGCAGGCAGGGCATTTCTCCCCCTGGATAACTGCTGGCTTTTCCATCAGGGAGCTGAGAAAAGGGTGGATTAAATGCTTTTCGGTGGGGTTTTTAAATAAGAGAAGGTTCTTCTCGGAAATGCTTGAAGAGAAGGTTACGGGCATCTGGGCCAGGGTAAAGGATAAGATTTCTTATGCTGCTAAAGTTGGAGCGGTTGGAATTGGGGTGTATGCTCTGGCAGAATCAGCGAAGAGTTCTACAGAAGATTGGCTGATCGGAGAGAATCGGATAGCGATTATTGCAGAGCCTGAAGTCATCTATGAAGGTGCAAGGTTTGACGGCCATCTTGTCGTGAATAGCCTTTCCCGGATTGGCGCCTATGATGTGGAGATAACATATGATCCAAACTTTTTGATCGCGCTCGGAGTCCGTGGAGGAACATCTACGTTTGGAAATCCTGCGGCTTATAATGTCAGTGTACCTGGGAAAATCCTGATCATTGACTTTGCGGTTGACAATGAGCCTTCAGGAGTGCTCGAGCTTGCCGTTGTAGAGTTCCAAGCCAGGGATCACGGCGTTTCAGCCCCGTTATATGCCGAGACTGAGGTTACTGTCCGTGATATATCAGATCCTAATTTCACGAGCATCCCCATTGTACCCATTAGGGGTGGTATGTATATTCACCCAAATCCTGGACCTATTCCAACACCAGTCCCAACACCTACCGGAGCACCAACCGCAACGCCAAGCCCTTCTGAATTGCTTCCTCTTACACCAACTCCTCAAATAACACCCTTTGCCACACCAACCAGTATGCCCGCATCCACTCCGAGAGAAATAACACAAGAGCGAACACAAACAGCGCCAGACCTTGTGTACCTTTCAGCAGGCCATCTTGTATTTGATGCAAAGGATATAGGAGTGCAAATAAAAAACCAGGAATCCCAAGATCTCTTCTCAGATGCAAGGATTACTGCAGCCTATGCAGTATCCGGAGAGTTCAGCAGCGAACAGGGGATAGTAAAGAGAGGCGGCATAAGAATCCAATCAGGGACAGAGACAATTGACGTTGCTGTTGCAACATACGATAACGGCTCTCGGTACGAGGTTATAAGAGGTAACAGCATAAGCACAGACAGGGTATTTCTGGAGCAAGGCAGATACTCGCTTTTACTCTCTGCAAATCAAAATGAGGTGATTGCCCAAGTGCTTGATACGTATAGTCCTAGCGGAATTCCTGCCAGGTTAGGGACGTATCCTGGTTTAGGGCGGTTTACAATCTCATTGTTTGCCGAATCCACAGGAACCTCAAAAGTCCACCGCGAACTTGAAAGCTTGGTAATAGGAAGCAGCGCCTTCCAAGAGAGGACACAAGTGATTGACTGGAAACTCCACTGACATGAGCCTTCTCAACTACATCAACAATGCACGAGGAAACATAGCAAAAGCAGTGCTGCCCATAGCATTGTATGCAGGAATCAGCATAACAAAACCAGATTATTCTCAGGCGCAAGAAGAGCCAAGAATAGAAAACAACAGATTTACTGATGAGTTTAACAGGAATTATTTAGGAGATCACTACAGGATACTACTACCTCCTATCCCAGAAGCCAGTACAGGGCTCAGGGTTGGGGATATTCCAGAAACCTCCTTAGAAAGCATCACTATTGCAGACCCAACAGGAAGCTCCTCGCTAAATCTCACCAATAGGCGTATTGCTGGCATTCACGAAGGGCTGGTTCCGATCTTTGCGGTGGATAATCAAGAAAGGCTGGTCTATTTCTCTCTCGAGCCTATCCTCAATGAGCAAGAGACCGTAACAATAGACAGCCTCTCAACAGCAATCTCTTTGATCTACCAGCAGTTCCCGCTGCCATTAACCGATATTTCGATAATGGAGGCAGCCCAAAATTATATTGAGGCTCACGACCAAACACGGCAACTGGCGCAAGTAATCAGGCAGGATGTTAATCAGAAAGGGTATTTAGATATCAATGCGTTGAAAAATCAAATCGCTGAAGCAGCAGTCGCAGTCTATAACGAATTGTTTACAGGCACGGAGCTTCGAAGCACAGCAAGAGGTGTGGGTCCCCAAAGTATCGGTCCGGAGGGCAGCGTTCCAAGGGGGTTTGAAGTTCTGGAGGATCGGATTGAAAGAAAAAATCCAGGATATGGGATAACGATAGAGGCAAGAAACCCATTAGGGTTATTTATTGATGTTGATGCCAGCGATGCTTTTAATGAACTTCCGACAGGCAGCTTCAGGACTGCTGTCATCGGACCCTACCTGCAGCCAGCTGAATGGAACCCCCTCCCTCTGGAATTGGGCAACACGCAAAGCATGAGGGACTATTTCCGAGGTTGGGCAAATGCTTTGGCAGGAGGACAAGCAGGCCAGCCAAGCACTACGCAGCTGCCTGAGTTATACAGAGAAAATGCAGGGATGACCTTTATTGATTTCTCAGCAACATCAGGGGAAGCATTGCTCATGAATTCCCTGCTTGCAGTTGCAGGAGCAATAGAAAACCTGAGCACAACTGGCGGAAGGTACGATAAACTCATCGAAATCGCCCAGAGGATTGGAACAAGGCAGAATCTTGACAGGCTTGAAGGACTTGCGGGGGGTAATGCTGCTCAAGAGGCGATACGTATTGCCAGAGACCTGCTCAAAAGCGATGTTCAGCAGACAAGACAAGGCGTATACAGGTCCGCATATGCGCAAGCGATTCAGGCAGCGCAGGAAGTAGCAGATGTGTTGAATGGGTTTTCAAACTTCGTGTTTACAGCAGGCTCTGCACTGGCTGTTGGTTTTTCAGGAAAGTATGATCAGATACGATATGATGTAGTGAATGACTTGATTGAAAGAGGAACAGTAACAGGCCCGGCCGAATTACAGGTAAATGAGCGTGGAGAATACAGGATTATAGTAGAGAATGGTGAGCAAAGGGATCTCTTTTCGTGGATTGGTGTGATGCAGGAATCTTTTGGGATAAGGATTTCAGGTCCTTTGAGGGTAGAATCGCAAAGGGAAAGGGGAACGCAGGTAATGATTCAGGGAACAGGACCAGGAAACGGAAGAATTACGCTTTGGACAGACCATTACAATTCCTTAGCTAGCCTTGACGTGATTGTAGAGCAGCCTCCGACTCCAACGCACACCCCGACATGGACGCCGACAATATCGCCAATGCCTACTCCGACAAATACTTCTACTCTGACAAGGACTCCGACAAATACCATGACTCCAACAAGGACACCAACATGGTCGCCAACAAACACACCTACGTATACAAGATCGCCGACACGCTCTCCGACACCGACCTATACGCCGACAAGGACTCCGACATGGTCGCCAACAAACACGAATACCCCTACAAATACACGAACTCAGATACCTCCACCGCAACCACCAGATATACCGGTAGGGGATTTGATAGTTCGGGATTACTACGATACAACCCCGGGGGATATCAGAACATACAACAGAACTCACATTCATCCAGATGTAGACATAGCTATTGGAGACGATATTCGGAGTGTTAAAGTGATAGGCTTCGAAACATGGCAGGGATTTAATGCACTTCGGCAAGATTGGAGGCAGATAAGGTATCGTGTTCAGGATGGTGCATGGATAGAGGATAATATTCCTATGAGATCACATTACACATTCTTTGGTAATAATGGGATATTTGACTTAGGCTATACCCAAACTTCAGACCCCAGTAGAGTTAATTTCCATCCAGATCGGTTTATCTCTCCTGTAAGTTTTGACATAGGTGACAGCTGGAGCGACGTAGAAGAGAGAACAGACCCTGTGGACGGAAAGGTATATATCATTACGGATGTAAAGAGGATAGAAGGATTGGAAGACGTGATATTACCTATTCGCACATTCAGAAATTGCTTGAGATTCACTTCTAATGAAACAGTAGTGGAGCAAGGTCATCAAGACGGAGTAACGCACGAATACACCGAATGGGTTGCAAGAGGTATAGGTGTAGTAAAAAGCATTTCTGAGCCGCTCTACACAGTACCAATCACATATATCGGAGGCACCACAACCTTAGTAGGAGCAAAAATAGGAAATGAAGTAATAGGAAACCCAGAATTCTGAGAAAGCTAAAAAAGAATTTCCAAAATCCCCTAAGGATAACAGAACAGATTTACCCCATCCCTTCTTCAATCTTGGGCCTTTCAGCAACAGGCTTGTTCCTGTAGATTTTTGCAAACGTAGGGGTTGCAACAATATAGTCTTCTCCAAATCCTGCAATTTCGCCCTGTATGGCATCTGTTGTCTTCTTAAGCTTGTTAATGGCACGCTTAAGCTCGATAAGATCCTTGTCCTTTAAGGGCTTGATATTGATAAGCGCAATGGTATGGCCTTCACGCAGGCTGTCCAGAATAGGCTTAATTCCCTCAAAATCGTCCAAGGAAAATGTCCTTACTACAGCTTTCGGCCTGGATTCATCTGACCCGGTGTCCAGCTCTACATAATCCTCAGCAGGCTCTGCAGAGGCTTCTTCCATCCCCAGCTTTTCCTTGATTTGTGAAAAGAAACCCATGCGCCTGATGAAGATTAATGGAATATATAAAGGTTTCGAATCACAACTTTTCTGTCCCTACGCAAAAGAAGCTACATAGCTGTTGCGTGCTTGCCCATCAAAGAGCAAGCTGTTTTTTGCAGCTGCCAATACCTTAGCTGCGCCATTTTTTTGGGAATACTCGGCCAGCAAAAGCAAAAGCTTTTTAAAACAACAGCACTTTATCCGCAATGTTCGTGGGTGGTACTATGGTAATGAGAATAGGCGGCGCAAGAAGGAAGTCTCGAAATAAGCTCAAGAAGAATCTAAGAGACAGAGGAAAGTTCAGAATCCACAACTTTTTGCAGGAGTTCAAGCCGGGAGAGCATGTTGCATTGAAGGCGGAGCCTTCGTTCCAGAAAGGCATGTTCAGGCTGCGCTTCTATGGCAAGATTGGGACAATCATACGAAAGGCAGGAAAAAACTATGAAGTGAGCATTATGGACCAGAACAAAAGCAAGATCATCAGAACTCATCCTGTTCATTTGAGGAGGGCATAATGGCAAATCCGGAAGTGGTGTCTGAGGCTCCAATCACCATGGCAGAGGTGAAGGAGGGTCTCGAGAAGGTCAAGAAGGAGGATCTTGGATACAGGGCTGCAAAAACCGTTGAGTACCTTGAGCAGATCCATATCCATGATACAAAGAAGATGACAGATACGGTACAAAAGCTCATGAAGCTAGACATTCCCAGGCTCAAGGAGAACCACATCATCAAGATTGCGGAGCTTGCTCCGAAGACGCCTGAAGAGGTTCGGCTCATCCTGCAGGGATACATTATATCAGTAAGCAATGAAAACGTGAAGAAGATTGTCGATGTCATTTCAAACTAACGAACAGGAGCTATGGAAGAAGAGAAACCGCGCAGGGAAGAGAAGGCCATCGTGCTTGACTTCCTTCCGAATGGATATCCATTCGAGGACAGGCCTGGAGCCAGGAAAATGCCTATTGTCCAAGCCATTGGGAAAGAGTACTATGCGCTTCTTGAGCTTGTTGCGAAAAGAGAGGTCCAGCTCTCGCCAGGCAATGAGATCTATATCGGAGAGGGGAAACGGGAACAGATCCACCATATTGTGGGGAAGCTCCCGATGCATAAGCTCACGCCTACAGCCAGGCAGGAGCTTGAGTTCGTCATAAAGGACATTGTTGATAAGGACCAGGAGAAGTTCGTAGATTTCTTCAATAAGGCGCAGCCTTTAAGCACGAGAATGCACCAGCTTGAGCTCATTCCCGGGCTTGGGAAGAAGCATATGTGGGAGATCATCGATGCAAGGGAGGCAAAGCCATTTGCGAACTTTGACGACCTGAAGGCAAGAGTAAAGCTGATGCCGGACCCTAAAAAGGCAATCATCAGGAGGATCCTGCGGGAGCTTTCGGGGTCTGAGAAGTATTTTATTTTTGTGAGGTAGAGGGTTCTGAGAAGTAAATTCAGAGTGATAGTTATCAAAGTGATGCGAGAAAATGAAGTGCCTAGAAAGGGTTATAAACAAAGGAAGAAGTCAAGGGATAATGCTCCACCCCATAACCAAGCAAGGATTCTTCACAACTTCGAAAACAGAACTCAAAGATATAGCCTTTGCCTGGTTTGGCATCACGCTGGCCTTCAGCTTTCTTATTGCACCTGAGCTTTCGACTGGATTTTTTGCGGCGTTTGGGGTTGCAGGCCTGACTGTCGGCATTGGGTTTTTGCTCCATGAGCTTGGCCATAAGGCTGTTGCGCAATACTATGGCTGCAGCGCAGAGTTCCATGCGTTCAAGCCGATGATCTACCTTGCGATTATCCTTGCAATTGTTTTCAAAGTCATCTTTGCTGCGCCTGGCGCTGTCTTCATTTCCGGCCCTGTCGGAACGAGAAGAAATGGAATCATAAGCCTTGCAGGCCCGGTCATTAATTTTGGCCTGAGCCTTGTATTTTTTGCGATGTTCAGGGCAAATGCCTTTCCTGGGATCTCTTTTTACGGCTACATTATCAATTCATGGCTTGGCATATTTAATATGATCCCGATTTTAGGCTTAGATGGGAAAAAGGTTCTTGCTTGGAGCAAGCCAGCATATGCTGCTAGCCTGATTGTCGGGCTTGTCATCATGAACCTTCAGTACCTGCCTTAAAGCTACGGTGAAAATCTTGCTTCGCAGCTGCCGCCGGCTCGGCTTGCGCTGTCCTTCTGTATGTATCGTTGAAGCCCCGAAGGGGCCAACCCCCTCAACTCAGTCTATGGCAATCCTTAAGAGCCTCGCAGAGAGGCGGCAGCACTGATTTTCACCGGAGCCCTGCCTTAGAGGATCCTTCTGAAGGCCTCTTTCTTAATGCCGCCATATTTGGGCAAGTGCTGGACTGCAACACACACAGGGGCATCAATCTTCTGCAGGAGATCATGTGCAATGTCCTCGATGCCAGAATAGAAAGGGACCAGCGAGTTAACCTTTTGGGAATTATTCTTCGCAAAAGGAGTTTTGGCAGTCCGATAGAGATACATTGCGCCATCCATAAGATATTCCGCCTGCTTTTTGCTCAGTTCTTTCAGGAGCTCCCATCCCAAAGCCATGCTAAGAATAGTATCCAGACTGTTCCGAAGAGATTTTCTGTATGAAGGCAAGATAGGAAGTGATAATCCCAAGCCCGGCTGGCATGTTTGAGAAAGATCATAGAACTTGCGCATATGCGCAGTTGTTTGTTCGGAGGCATCATGGAGATGGTATTTGATGCTGTCCTGGATTTCTGGCGATAGCGAGCCATACAGCTGCTGCAAATAAGCAATTTGCTGAAGGATCATGGCTGGTCCTTCATCCTTTGAACCTCCAATCTTAGAAACGGATAATTTCGGAAGCATATCGGCTGAACCAGCATAGCCATCATGAATGCCATTCGTGCAGGATTCGAGGCTGCTAAGCGTCCTGCCCCGGGTATGATACCCAGGAGTTATATCCAGGATAAGGGATGGGCCCTTCCCAAAGACAAGGCTGATGGTTTTCCTTTCGGAAGTTTGCAAAACAACGACAGTGGCTTTCTTTGAGAGAGGAAGGGGGATGCTGTAGGTTTCTGATTTCAGGCATTCCTGAAGCTTTGCCATTCTCATACTAAGGGTTTATGGCAAGCGGTTTATAAACTTGACATTTCAGCGAACTGACAACTGCATCAGCAATATACTTGAGGTTAACCACATCCTCTTCATTATATTCTACCAGGAGATTGAGGTAGTAATCATCTCCGGTTGCCTTGTACATCCTCCAGAGGAGGACTGCATCGCCTCCATGAAAGTCCTCAATGACCTTCCTCCTCGCAAGGCCAAAGATCTTCTCTATTGCCTTTAAGCCCCCATCAAGGCCTGCAATCCTGCTGGCAGTCCTGATGTCGAGATGAGGGATATGCGGGATCAGGCCAGGGTATCTCTTCCTCAAAAAAGGGAGATCAAAGCTTGATCCATTAAAGGTGACAAGCAATTTATACCTAGAAAGCGTTTGCTTCAGGCGGGGGATATTGAGGTTGATCTGGCTAATCATGGTCTTTGTGCTCCATCCGTCATAAAGACCAACCACCGTAAGCATATCCTGCCTTGAGAGTCCGGTTGTCTCGATATCGAGAAAGACAGCGTCATCTTTGAAGCGTTCATAGAGCCTCCATGCCTGGCTTGATGGCAGGATATCACAGAAGTATCCTGCATTTTCTGCTGCCAGCTGCTGCTTTGCCTCTGCAAGCTTGCGGTTATAGAAGGATTTTGACCTGGAGGAGATGCCTGGAATTGCATCTGCAGCAATAAAATCGTTCCAGCTCCGGATGCCCTGCTCCCAGAGCCTCTGTTCCTTGCGATAGCTTATTCCCTCAAGGATGATGAAGCTGGACTCAAGCATACCAAGAAACGTGCGTTACTGCTTTAAATATCTCACGGGAGGGTGTCGTGTGGGGAGTGGGAAAAGGATGGAGATACAGCGTCATGCACTGACCCTGCTGACATGCTCTTCCTTCTCGATCCGGACAATGTGTTCGACAAAGCTCTCAATCTTTGACTCATGGCTTACCAGGATGACCTGCTTCACTCCGATCTGGTCCAGGACATCCCTGACCCTGTCGAGCTGCTCTGCGCTGAAGCCGTCGGTCGGCTCGTCAAGGATGATGATGTCTTTTGTCTTGATTCCGCCAATCATGTCGTTGATTACCTTGTTGAGGCTCAGCCGATAGGCCAGGCTGCAGCTCGTCTTCTCGCCTCCGCTGAGATGGTCAAAGGTTGTTTCAAAGCCATTCTGTTCAATGACGGGGGAGAAACTGTCATCCAGGCGCACGCTCAGGCGGTCGTCCTCGATCAAGGTGGCAAACCAGTCCTGGAAAAAGCGGTTGAACTCAGCATAGATAGAAAGGAGGACATGCTTCTCCATCGACTGCATCAGGGGAAGGAATGTTTTCTCTGCCCATTCCTGGGCTCTTCCAAGCTTCTCTGCCTTGGCCTGAGCCGCCATCCTGGCTGCAATGTCCTTCTCCACCAGCCCCAACAGCCTTTCGCTTGATGCCTTCTGGTGCTGGTAGCCTTGCTGCTCAAGCTCGAGCCTCTTTTCTGTCTGGCGCAGCTCCTCAATCTTTTTCTTCACGTCCTCTGACTTCTGCTGAATGCCTCCAAGGAGGTTCAGCTTTTCCTTCAGGTCAAGCAGTTCGCTGCTGAGTTTTTGGACAGAGTCCTGGACTTCAGCGGAACGAAGGGTTACTTGCTGCATCCGCTTGGCTTTTTCAGCAACGAGGAGATGGTATTGGGATCTCAATGCATATGCCCGCTCCTTTTGCCGAAGATCAGCAAGCTCATGCTCTAAAGGCTCAAGACTTGGCAGTTTCTCCAGCTGCTCAACGATGCTGGTAAGCTGGCTTGCGACTTTGGCAGATTCTGCCTGACGGAGGGAGATCTGGTCCAGCAAAGCCTGAGCTGACTTCAGGCGCTCGCTCACCTGCTCGTGCTCACGGCCTGCACTGAGCGCCTCCCGAACAAGCATCTCTGCAGAGCTGGCCCTTGCCATGATAAGGTTTTCCTTTTTACGGAGCTCCTCAAGCTGTTTCTGGGCCTCTGCAATCTCACTCCTAGCCTTGTCTGCTACATTCTCCTTGTGCTGGTGGGATATGGCTTGCCTGCAGAGGGGGCAGGTGCTCATTAACTTTATGTCCAGGGTCTCTCTTGCATTTTTCTCTTGGATGGAGGCCTCAGCGATAGAGTTCTGGATCTCCCTAAGGCCTTTTTGGGCCTCTCTCAACTCACTCTCGTAGCCTCTTCGCATTGAGGTTTTAGCTCCAAGCGACCTCTGCATTTCCTGGAGGATGGAGAGGTCTGGAGGCGCAATGCTGCCAGGCTCCAGGCTGGCCAGCCTCGCCTGCAGCTGACTCCCCTGTTCTTCAAGCCTGGCCTTCTTTTCACGAAACTGCAGAACCTCAGCCTCTTTCTGCTGCCGTGCTGCCTGGACATCTTCTGAAGGCAAGGCGGCGATTTGCTTTTGAATGGCCTCTGTTTCTGAGCCAAGGCGATTGAGTTCCAGCAGAGCCTCATCACGCAGCTGCGTCTTGTGGCTAAGCTCAGCTTGCCGTAACTCGTGCGTTTTCTGCAGGAAAAGAAACTGCTGGAGTTCGTGGCTTATCTTCGTTTCTTCCTGCCTGCATCCCATCAGCATGGCCTTAACGGTCTTCACCTGAGAATCTAACTCTGCGGCTTTCTGGGAGAACTGTTCAATTTCTCCCAGCAGCTCTGACTTCCGCTGTATCAGCTCTCCAAGACCAGCATCCTTCATGAGGAACTTACGCTGGTCCTTGACATGCCGCAGCACAATCCCTGCATTGAGTGCTATGGCCTTGTACCTGTCTATTCCAAATACTCTGCGCAAGGTCTCCAGCCTGGCCTCGCTTTCATCAGCAAGGATAGCATTCATCTCCTCCTGAGGAGTATAGACAGTGAAGCGGTATATAGTATCCTTGCTCTTGCTTATCATGTCTTTTGGATACCCAAGGAGGGAAAGCACCTCAGCCTTCAGCTCCACAGGAGTGCCCTCTTTTTTCATTCCATCAACAATGATATAGCCTGAATCCTGCTTCACCCCATCCTGCATCCGCCTGAGGCTTCGCTTGATATGGACATTCTTAGCATCAATCAACAGCGATGCATCGACGCTTCCTTCCCTTGCTCCATGCCGGAGGAGCAGCTCCCCTGAGCCGCGCTTTGCTCCAAACAGGCTGAATTCGAGGGCAAGGAGGATTGTGCTCTTTCCGGATCCAATGTCCCCTGAGAGAAGGCAGGAGCCTGCAGGGAAGCTGATCCGCTCATCCACATAGCTCCGAATGTTATGAAGACGTACGGATTGTATGATCATAGTACTTAGTACTCCGTGGGCTTACTGTCTCAGCTGCTTCTTGAGATCCTCAATCACAGGAACAGGCGAGGGGTCTCGTCCATAGGCAAGGCTTAGTAAGTACGAAGCCCAGTCTCCCATAATGATGAGTGAGAATAGCCTTGCCATAAGGCTTTTTCCACGGCTTGATACGATCTCTGCGCTGAACCCTGCCTTCCCAATAAGCCCTTTGGTGATTGCCATGCGCTTCCCGATACGCTCATGATTCTTGTCACGCTCATGATCCTCATCATCGGTGAGCATGACCGCAACGTACTCTCCAACAGCGTGGCTGAACCCATTGATCTCATTGTGATTCATCTCAGGAAGCACATTTGAGAACGCGAGAATCTTAGTATTCTCATTAAAGTTGATCTTCCATTTATAGGAAGCAATTGCCATGGAATCAGAGGAATAGATCAGAGGGATCTTATCTTTCAGCTTCTCGGCAATCCGCTTGCCGTTATCCTCAAGTGCTGGATCAGAAAGAACTGCAATGGATTCCTCAACAGCCTGCTCCTGATCAGGGATCTTTTTTGCGTTCTCCAAGATTCTCAAGATGGGGAAGAAGAGATAGCCATAGGACATCCTTGGCTGGCCGCCTGAGGGAACAAGGACAAGCGGAAGTTTTTTCTCTTTGGCGATTTTCTGCAGCGCCCCTCCTGAGGTTATGATGATATTCTGGCAGCCTTTGCTCAGCCCGTCGCTGAGGCTGGCAAGGGTCTCTTCAGTGTTTCCTGAATGCGAGATAACAAACACCAGGGTGTTCTTGTTAGCATAAGGAGGGAGAGTGTATCCTCTGCTTAGGGTGATTGGAAGCGCTGGATGCAGGGCCTGAAGAATGCCGCCAGGAAGAGCTGAGCCTCCCATTCCTGCAACGATAATCCGGTCAAACGGCTTCGGAATAATGTCTTTGCCCAGGGCATAGGCCTGTTCGATCTGCTTGGGAAAATCCTTCAGAACTTCGTACATATTCTGGCTGTCGATGCGAGAGCTTTTCATGAAACGATGGAAGGGATGATGATATATAAAGGTTTCCTGGAAGCTTTGGGTTGCCGCCATTTTTGCGAGGATCGATCAAGCCAAGGAAGCGCAGCGGAGGGGGTTGTCCCTTACGGGCGAGGTGCCGCTCTTTGCTGAAAACAGCCAGAGCCGAGCTGCTCCGAAGGAGCGACCAAAAATGCGAAACATTTTTGAGTATTGGCGGCAACCCAAAAAGCAAAACTTTAAATTCAGGAAAAATTCCTCCAAAGCTATGGGGCAAAAAACTGCTGAAAGGAGTGTTCAAAAAAGAGACATTCTCAGAACTCCCGTTGAGCATATCGATATCACTTCGTTCGATGCAACGCCCATCATCAATGCGATGGGAAAAATGTCTTTCACCTCACGGGAGACAGCAAGGGCGGCTGAGATTCTGAATATGATGCTGAACGACCCCGAATGCACAATCATCCTCACCCTCGCAGGAAGCACGAGTGCCGCAGGGTGCATGAAGATTTACGCGGACATGGTCAGATACAACATGGTTGATGCGATTGTGGCGACAGGCGCGAGCATCGTGGATATGGATTTTTTTGAGGCGCTCGGGTTCCGGCATTACAGGGGAACAAGCCACACTGACGATACGATACTGCGAAGCCTCTACATCGACCGCATCTATGACACTTACATTGATGAAGAGCAATTGCAGGCCTGCGATTCAACAATAAAGAAGATTGCTGATGGCCTTGAGCCGAAGCCCTATTCTTCCCGTGAGATTATCGCTGAGATGGGAAGATATCTAAAGCAGCACGCCAAAAAGAAGGATTCTTTAGTCCAGGTTGCCTATGAGCATAAGGTCCCTATATTTTGCCCTGCTTTCTCCGACAGCTCAGCTGGATTCGGGCTTGTCCTGCACCAGGCAGAGCGCCAGAAGCAAGGAAAACAGCATGCCAGCATTGACTCTGTCAAGGATTTCTTTGAGCTGAC
>DATDTY010000025.1 GCA_035290625.1 Candidatus Nanoarchaeia archaeon | reverse complement strand
GCTATCGGATTTTTAAAGATACGGAGCCATCAGGACATGAGACTTTACCTTTCTTATGCTTTTGTGGTTTGGTTCTATGCGCTGATTCTTTCTTTCACTGCATGGGATGGCCGGGCTGTGCTGCATCTCCTCTTTGGAATTTTGTTCTACTTTGTTCTTTTGCGTCCGAACATTCCAGAGGAAAACGCAAACATCACTCTCCTTGTTTTACTTTTCTTTGATTTTTTCTTCTTTTCCTTTCTTAGTACGGTCCCTATCGGGGCTTTGGGCGTTATTGGCGGAAACCACATCCTTTACCCTATCTGGGTATTTTACGCACTCTATATGCAGAATCGCTATGCTCCGACTTTTATGAGCAAGGCAGCCATATTTCTGATTATCGGCTTCTTTATCTTTGCAAATTACCAGGAGTTCAAGACTGTGGGAAACTTTGTGCAGCCTACGACACGGCAGGAGATTATTAGCGCGCAGCAGGTTGTTGTCAGGTTCTGGGAGAACCTCAAGGCTTTCCGGGATGATGTTACTAATGCGTTCAATGATACTGTCCACGGCAGGCTCACCTACGCAACCACCGGAGACTACTACACCGGCCAGGTTGATTCAAATGCAAAAGAGCCTTTAGGCGTGCGCATTGAGGATGTGAGGGCGCAGCAGCTTGTATTTCGGGATGGCGAGCCTGTTTCTGTCTATGGGAAGCTTACTGCTCAAACGATTGATGCACCCACCCATATCCAGCTTTCCTGCGAGGCTGACAGCAACAGTCCGAGACAGAGGCAGGTTGGGACAACATTGCCGGATTATTTTGAAGGCAGCCCTGTCAACATCATTGTTGAGAAAAAGGACCAGGAAAGCATCGGCTGCAGCTTTGACAGCCTTGAGCTCGGAAGCCATATGATTACCATTGCAGCAGACTTTTCATTCACCACCCTGTCTTACCTTCCAGTCTATTTTATCCAACGAGGCAACCCTCTCGTTGATCCTCAAGGATCTCCGAAGGACAGCACCTTGCTTCGAGATGCCGGGTTCCTTGGAGTAAACCCCGATGCAACATACACTCCTGGGCCTGTTGCCATTGGCATTGGAACGCTAGAAGACCAGCCAATAAAGATTGGCAGCCAGGATAAGGAATTCGTGCTTGGCGTGACGCTTTCAAACAATTGGGACGGGTCTCTTGACCTCCTTAATGATATCGTCCTCTCTCTTCCAGATGGGATTGAGGTCAAGCCGTCCTGCACAGACTTCGAACCTTACGACAACCTCGATATCGAGGATGGGTTTGCCTTGCATCTCGCAGCCAGGGAGAGAGAAAAAAGGAGCCTCAGAAGATCCACACAACCCTACATCACGTACAGCTGCCCCCTCTTCATCCCCCAGCGCAACGCTGGCCAGCTCCTCAATCAAAACTCCTATGAAAACCCCTATGCAATCAAAAACTTTAAAGCGACAGCAACGTACAGTTACCATCTTGAGAAGAGCATTCCTATCTCAGTACAGGCTCCCTCTGGATTTTATGTGCAGCTGAGTCCTGCAAAGCCAGCAAGCGACCAGGCCATTAGCTGCATCGGCAAGGGGGAAGGGCTCGCCACAGCATACTATACTTTTTCAAAGATTGCAGGGGGGAGCGAGCAGCCTATCCAGGGCGAAAAGAGCGTTGGATGCAGCGATACGGAATGCAGAGCTGATCTGCAAGCAAGCTTTACGCAAAAAGGAGACATCATCAGGTGCACGATGCGTGCTACTACAAAAGAGGGCGAAGAGGAGAGCGATCTCAAAGAAGCCACTGTAGGCAACAGCAAGCCGCAGGTTGAGAGTGTGGCTTTCAGCCCTGAACAGGTAACTGCAGGCAGCACGTTTTCCTGCGTTGCTGCAGTCAAGGATCCAGATTCAGATTCGGTGTCAGCAACCTACCGCTTTGACGGAATCAATGAGCTTGCTGATATTGGGGGTTGTGAGCAGCAAGGCGACGGCGCGTATCGCTGCGAGAAGCAGCTTACTCTCACTGCGCAGGCAGGAGATACGGTCACCTGCTCAGTCACGCCCTGGGATGGAGAAGAGAATGGAGATTCAAAATCAACAATGCTTACAGTTCGAGCCAGCGCCATTGCCAGTTCAGGCCAAGGAGATGAAGTGGCTGTTGCCGCCTCATGAGAATGTATATGACTACCTCCAAAACTCTTATTGCTGGATGCTTTGTGTTATTTTTTCTTTTTGGATGCAGCAGCTCCGGGCCGAGCATTGCCAGTTCTCTAGAGGATATCCGCACAGGAACAGCAGGCTTGGAGCTTGAGTTTCAGGAAAACAGCCCTCCTCAAGAGGTATTTGAAGATGAGCTCTTTTTTGCAAGGCTTATGATAGCCAACAAAGGGGCATACGATCTTAATGGCGTTGTAAGCATAATTTATAATGATGGAGTCCTTGATGTGGAGGAAGGAGATCCGAGGAAGCTGGTCAGGATCAGAGGAAGATCTCTTGGGAATCCTTTGGGTGAGACTGAATACATGAATCTGAAGCTGCGGGCAAAGGACCTCAATATCCAGCAGGAAAGCCAGCGAACAACGCTCACTGCGCTTGCCTGCTATGTATACGAGTCCTCCCTTCAGGAAGAGATTTGCATTGAAACTGATTCCCCACAAAGTTTTGTAACGGAAAAGGCCTGCGAGACAAAAGATATATCCTCATCTGGCCAAGGAGGGCCTCTTGTCATTACCCGTATCGAGGTTGAGATGAGATCAGAGGAAAGAGCAGTTATCCCTTATCTAACTGTCCATCTTGCAAATCAAGGTGAGGGGGAGGTTGTACGAGCAGATGCATTGAATGAACTCTGTTCAGGATATGCCGCAACCTCTCCTTCTCAGGAAACTTTGATATCCATCGATGGAACGCTGTCGGGCCATCGTTTGGACTGCAGCCCTGTACTGCTTGAGCAAGGAAAAGGTGAAGCCAGATGCACTGTTCCTGAGGGGCTTCCAAGAAACTTTGCAACGTATGTCGGAAGCCTTGAGCTGCATATCTCCTATGGCTATACTGCGACAGAAAGCAGAGAAGTTCTGATTAAGAAGACGCGTTAACAAAACCTTTAAATATCCCCGATCCCAAGCATGACTTATGAGAATTCAATCTGTCCTTTTCCTTGTTCTTCTTGCTTTAGTGGTTGCAGGCTGCCAGAGCGGGGTTGACACCCGGATTGTCGAGCGGGATTTTCATACCGGAACGCAAGGAGTGGAAATGAGGTTTTTGCCTGGAGCGCCTCCGCCGCGGATATTTGATGGAGAGGAGGTTGACCTGATTGTTGAGCTCCGCAACCGGGGAGCATACCCTCTCACGAACGACTTTGAGGGCAATCTTGTCCTGAGCGGATTTGACCCAATCTCTCTCCAGGGTCAGTGGGAAACGCGATCTTCCCGCGGATTAGGAGACCCGTATGCAGACGTGAGCACGAGCCTTGTAGGAAGGAGCCAGTTTAATCCTGAAGGGGGGATACAGAACCTCAATTACCTGGCAAGAGCAAGGGTTCCGTTTTCAGGGCCTCAGGGAAATGATCTCTACCGGGCGCCTATCATCGCTCATTTGTGCTATAAATACAAGACGATTGCATCTCCTGATGCCTGCATCGATCCTGATCCTTTCTCTGCAGTCCAGGAGAACAAGGCATGCAGGATCGGAGAGTACGGGTATTCCCTGCCAGTGGGGGGAGGCCAGGGAGGCCCTGTGGCAGTCTCTTCTGTCATTGAGGAAGTGGGCGCAGACAAGCTCTTTTTCAGAATCACTGTTACCAACAGCGGAGGAGGCTCTGTGATTGATTATGGGTCAGTTCTTTATGACTGCCCCTTTAACCTTAACACCAACCAGATTGATAGGGTAGAGGCTGATGTGCAGCTTGGCATCCCCTCTTCACCTCCTTCCTGCACCCCCCGAGGAGATGCTGGAGATCCTATACGTCTGTATGGGGGAAAGGGAACAATGTTCTGCTCGTTCCCGAAGCCTAACATCGATTCAGCATTCCTGACGCCGCTTCAGATTGCGCTGAGCTATGGCTACTCTACTTCTCTACGAAAAGATATAGAGATTATCAATCTTCAGTAAATGGCCATTTGCCTAGGAAAGGCATAAACCATGCGTAATAAATCGGATCAGTAGAAAGCCCGGCATCATTTCTGCGAGCTTCTTCGGCTTCATCAGCACTGCTGACAGAGGGTAGGCCCCTTCGGGGGTGCCAGCATACACGAATCCAAGCGCAAGCGAGCCCGATGCCGGCTGGCTTTCTACTGAGCCGCGTAAATCGGCTCGATTGCAAGTTAACTCACAATTAGAAAGATTTAAGGGGGCTTCAGCCCCCATCTAATGGATAGATGGGGGTGGTGGAGACCCCACAATGCGAAAGAGAACATATGATGTAGACCTTAATAAAGTTGTTGCTAAGA
>DATDTY010000024.1 GCA_035290625.1 Candidatus Nanoarchaeia archaeon | reverse complement strand
CTGTGCTATCCTGAAAGTATTTCCCTTCGATAGCTTAATTCGTTTCATGTTTATTAAGCCTCCTTTTTCATCTTCCTGACAAATGCCTGCTCTGGAGTTTCCAGAATCTCGAAGCGTAAGCTTCGATGCGGTCTTACCTCGTTGTACCAATGCAGAAACTCTTCCTTGCTGTCGAACGCATGTCTGTGTCTGTCGTATATTTCGAACCATTTCTCTATCTTGCCGTTGCTTTGAGGATGCTTTATCCTGCACAGTATCTGCTGGACACCCTTGCTTTCAAGATAAGCCTTGAACCTTGAATCCCCTCCGATATTGGCAATGAACTGTGCTCCGTGGTCAGAAATGCATTGCCGTATCTTGCCCTGCTTCAAGGCTTCTTCCATCCCCTGGATTGAGAAGTCAGTGGTTGCACTATTGCATTCCAGCAGTGCCAAGATTTTCCTGCTGGCATCATCAATAACCGCAAAAACATAGTTTACGCAGTCATAGTGCCAGTCAATATGGACAGCTGTCAGGCTGTGCCTTCGCTCATATCGTATCCACTCTTTCTTACGCACATCCTTCTTTGCTTTCGGCTTGGCAAACCCAAGCGTGAGCATTATCTTATGGATCCTGTTATGACCGATGTGCCTGCCATAATCCCGCTCAATGAGCGGTTCTAGAGTGTCTGCTGACACTCTGTACTTAACCCAGGCAACCCGTACAAGACCTATTTCCCAATCCTCAACTGGTTTAGAAGGTCTGCCGTTATTCCTGCCGATCTCAGGAACCTTTCCGGTTTCCAAGTACTCAGAGTAAACTTGGTTCACTCGCCTAATACTAACACGGGCTATTTTCCTCGCTTGATAGGTTGTCCAGCCATCATTCTTGCGCCTTATGGTCTCCATAAGCTTCCTCTGGTGAGTTTCATGCTCCAATGTAACTCACCGTAGGGAAATAGTTTCGGGATAAGACATTAACAACTTAGCAGCACAAGATTTAAAAAGAATAGAGGGTTTGCAACATGGAGGAGGATACAATGCAAGAATCATCAAGGCCATTAGATGCATTAAACAGTGCAAGAGATAAAAGAGTCATTGTGGACCTGAAGAACACCAAGCAAATCCAAGGGATTCTTAAGGCCTTTGATATCCATATTAATATAGTTCTGGAAGGAGCTGAAGAGCTCGTGAATGGTGAAATGCAGAGGAAGCTCGGAACAGTGTTTATACGGGGAGATACGATAATACTCATTTCTCCGCAGAGGTAGCTATGACAAAAGGAACTCCTTCAATGGGTAAGAAGAACAAAGGAAAAACCCATATTCACTGTAGGAGATGCAGCAAGCACAGCTATCATGTGAGAAAGAAGATTTGTTCCAGCTGCGGCTATGGCAAGAGTTCTAGGCTGAGAAGCTACACCTGGCAGACCCTTAGGTAGGGGCTTTGGAGCAGTTATAGGGTAATATTCTTGCCCCTTATTGGTTTATTGAGTTGGTAACAGACAACTGCGGAGAGTAGGCAGCACAACTCTGTTGCTGGTCTGCTCCCTTGTTCACTTCGTTCACTGCGGAGAGCAGGCAGCGGAATTCGCTGCACTCATTCCTGGTCTGCTCTCCTCGTTTATTTCATTCACTGCGGAGAGCAGGATTCGAACCTGCGTAGGCACTGCTCCAAAACGAAGGTTTAGCCTCGTTCTGTCTAAGCCAACAGGTAACCACATCACCAGATACCTAAGCCTGTCCCGTTTGGCCACTCCGGCATCTCCGCATCACAGAGATGTAACCTGGCTTGCTATAAAAAGATTTAGGCCTAAAGGGCTTTGAAAATCAAGGCTGCCGCCTTTTTTGCGAGGCCCTTAATGATTGCCATAGACTGAGTTGAGGGGATTGGCCCCTTCGGGGCTTCAACGATATATATACAGACGGACAACACAAGCCGAGCCGGCGGCAGCCGGCGGCTTATGAGCGAGTGAGAACGAGCTCACTCGCAAGCCACTGCTGGATTTTCACCGAAGCCAGTCTAAAGACTCCTGGGCTGGCCATGCCACATTCACCAGAGCAACTGTGCCTTTCAAGCCCGGCTGGCTATAACTGATTACGCTAGTATAGGCATCATATATATAATAGGGTAATAATAGGCAGTACAACCTGAGTAGGTAGTCTCAGGGGATGTTAGGGTAGTGCGGTTTCAGCAGTATCAGAAGCAATAGCCAAGGGATTAAAGGATCCAAAGAAGAGTGATGAAACGAAGGGTTGAGGCTAAGCTCCGCAGAGATGGCAGAAGAACAAGGTAAACCAGGGCAATGGCTGCCTCATAAGCCTAGTCCCCATTTATAAGCCTGCCGGCCAAATATTGCCAGAGGGGGGAAATACTATTCAAAAGTAACAACGTGCTGCAACCGCAAAATTCCTTGTCCAGAGCAGTGTCTTGCCAAAAACCACATTTTTTCGTCGAGAATTGTTCCGAAAAGTTTATAAACGATGGAGCTCCAATAGTAGACTCGAGAGATGAAGCTGTCAGAGACAGCAACAAGCTTACCAAAAACACGGAGGTGTTTAGAGGATGAAAATAAGTAAAACAATTAAGAAAATAGCTGCTTTAGGTACAGGCTTATCCATGGTTGGAGCAACCATGCTGAGTGCTATGGCAGCAGCAGATTTAGCAACATACCCTGCGCCATTTGTCAAGGACGGAGTGTTTGATGCGCTCATCGTTGTTGGCGAAAGTGCAGCTACCCAGGATGTTCTTGGAGCAATCGACATTGCAACCAGCTTGCAATACTCCTCCAAAACAACATCATCTGTTGCAACAGGAACTGCAGCAACCATAAGCCTTTCTGGAGAAAACAAGAAGATTGAGAAGTCAAGCAACAAGCTTGAGATTAACGAGACTGCGTCTGGGATAACTTCCTCAGTAACAAAGTCAGACCTCGCTACTGCATTGGCAGACGGCTCAATCAACAATGAACATGGGACATTTGACTACACCCAAACACTGTATCTTCCAACACTAGGAAGGATTGAATACACCATGGATCCTGATGATGACGACAATATGGCAAAGCCTTACTTCCTTATTCCGTCAGGAGCAACAGTGTACAGGTACAAGCTTACCTTTACGCCAGCATTGAAGTCAGATCACAGCACTGCAAGCCCAGGAAACTTCCTTGAGGATATCAGGAACAAAAAAATAAACCTGCTTGGTCAGGAATATACCATCCTGAAGGCAAACCACCCTGCAGGCAACCAGACTACCCTTACATTGATGGGAGGAGCTGTCTCAGACATCCTTGAAGAAGGCGCATCAAAGACCTATACAATAGGTGGCAAGGACTATGATGTATCCCTTGACTTTGTGAGTACATCAGAAACAAAGTTTACTGTAAATGGAGAGGCAACAAACGCCCTTCAGGAAGGAGATACCTTCACATTGGCTGATGACACTGAACTTGGTGTCGTTGATATCCTTGCCCAAGAGTTTGCAGGAGGATTACGAAAGGTTGACTTCAGCCTAGGCGCAAATAAGATAAAGATTGATGACTCCAATACAGGAAACCAGACATGGGGAGCAACAGTAACCATCGGCAAGGAAGATATGAGCCAGGTCAAGGCAGATATCGTTGTCTCTGTTGATGGTGGAACTGTGCATGGCTCAGATGTATCGATCAGCTCAATTGAGGTCAATTATACTGCCGGTTCTGACCTGTATTTGGAGGCAGGAAAGTTAGCATCAGAGGTTGCTGATGACAAGGAAAACCAGAAGGGGAATTTCTTCACAAACGGCTTTGACTACAAGTTTGAAGGCCTGCAGATTGGGAAGACTGAAGACATTAAGTTCGTCCCAAGCGGCAGCAACAATGTGAAGGTAGAGTTCACCAACAAGAATGGAGTGAAATACAACGAGGACATCTTCGGAAGAACTGCCTCAGGAACGTACAACCTTGGAAGGTACACTGGCTCAGAGATGAGGAAGCTTGCGACAAACGAGACAGATAACATTGAAAAGAACCACTATTTTGTTGTGAGCAAGAATGAGTACAGCAGGATAATGCAGTTCAAGTCTGTCACTCCAGGAAGCTCGACAACAGACAGTGCAGGAACTGTTACTGTCAAGGATCTCGGTTCAGGAGACTCTATTGATATCAGTTATGCAAGCCTGACAGGCTCTCTGCAGCTTGATGGGAACACCTACCGAGTCAACTTGTCGGCAGATGGCACATCTGCAACCCTCAATATTGACTTCAATGGAGATGGCGACCTCAGTGATTTTGCGTTGCCTGAACTCTGGACTCAGTATGGGGCAAATATAACCTTAACTCCATCAAACCAAACAGATGGCGCAGGGGATGGTGGCAATAGTTCCGCTGGGAGTATAGTTATAACCACTGAAACTGATGAAGACGACGCAAAAGATGTTGTAGCGATAAACCTGACAGAAAGCGGTGATGGCAAGATTGACATAACAGACAACTTCAAAGTAACAGGAACAACAGGAAAGTACACCATGTCTTGGTCTCCAAGGCAAGCAGAGGATGGAAGCTACAAGTACAGTTGGTACACCACCTATGGTGTGTTTGTTGAAGTTGACAGAAAGGGTTCTGGTAACACCCAGAATGACTTCAATCTTGTCTACCCTGATGAGCAGGCCTACGGAGCGCTCTTTGTGACCTCTGGGATAACCTCTGCCTCAAAAAGCACAGGAGCAGGAACAGTCGAGACAACATCTGTCACCAGGATAGATGTCGGAGCAGCTGTCCTTGACACAGACCCTGCTGTTGAAGGCAGAGAGAAGCAGAACAACCTGATTGTGGTAGGTTCAGCAGCCATCAACAAGGCAGCAGCAAGCCTGCTTGGATTGCCATTCCCAACCTATGGGTATACTGGCAAACTTGGAGTGCCTGAAAATGCAGCTATCATCAAGTTGATAGAGCACAGCGACGGCAAAGCAGCATTGCTTGTCATGGGATGGGAAGCTGATGACACCCAAAGGGCATCCAGAGTTGTAGCAGACTATGCAAAGTACCAGAAAGAAGGTACCTTGAAGGGAACTGAAGTTGAGGTAACAGGTTCAAGCCTCACAGATATAACAGTTTCCGCGCCAAGTGTAGTGACTGCCGCAGCAACAACCACTGAGTAAATTTCTTCTTTTTTCTTTTTTTTCTTTTTTTAGAGTTTATAGAAATTATTATTAAGGATAAGGATTCTTAGCCATGGAATATGCCAGAAAATCGCCTGAAGCCTGAAATCGTTCTTATTTGTGGAATTGGCATACTGATAGCCCTCTTGTTTGTGAACTTAGACCAGAAAGAGCACCCTAAACAAGAGAGGACTGTTATAATCAGCTTTGATACCGAGTTTCCCTTTGGTGTTGGCTTCCCTGGAGATATGACTGCGAACGAAGCTCTGATGTATACCCCCAGAGAAGAGTCCTGGCTCGCAACAATGCGGGATCTGGTGGATCTTGCATTGGAAGAAGGAGTAGCCTTCCAGTTTAATGTTGTTGGTCTTACAGCACAGAGGTATCCAAGGGTAATAAGAAGCCTACAGGAATCTGAGATGGGGATTAGCTGCCATAGTTTCTCTCACAGGCTTCAGGCTAATCTTTCAAACCAAGAGATGACAGAGGAAGCCTCCAAATGCAAAAAAACAGTTGAAGAGGTAATTGGAAAACCAGTTGTTGGGAATAGGTTTCCCTACACAAACTATACAGACGACTCATTCAAGATCCTTGTAGAAGAGGGGTATACGTGGGACAGCTCTGTCTGGAGCTCAGAGTTGGATCCCTACTGGGTGGATGGCCTGCTTGAACTTCCCATAAATCCTGTCCCGAATGACTGGGGTTGGTTTGTACTTCAGAGGAATAATAATTCAAATGCCTTCTTTAAGGCAGTAAAAGACTCTCTAGAGGCCTCAGAGGGCACATACACCATCCTTTTGCATCCCTGGGTACTTTCCCTGCAGAGAGAAGAAAACATCCAGAATCTGAGAGAATTGCTCCGGTACGCCAAGCAGAATAATATCAGGGTTAAGACTGGTGATCAGGTATACGAAGAATACCTATCTAAGAATACGTAGAGCTATGCGCATTGACCAGTAAAGATGTTATGCTTATCCCGCAGTATCCTGATTTTTGCCCTCTTCCTTGAATCTGCATTCCCAATAGCAATAATCCTTCCTTTTGCCTTGTAAAGAGCCTCATTTCTCAGCCTTCCTGGCATCACATATTCAGCCTCTACAGTATCCCCTTTCACAAATGGCTTCTCAAGCTGCCTTGCTTTCTGTATATGAAAATCATCCTTATTTCGAATCAATGATACTTTATGGTGGCTCTCCAACTCCTTTAATTTAGCATAGAATGTATCATATCCCATCTGTTTGACGGGATTCCTTCCATGCTTATAAATGAGAAAGTTCTGGATTCCGATGATTACCTTCCTCTTTTTGTCAATAGCCACGATGTGCTCAATGATCTTGGGAATCTCCTGATCGTTTATTCCAGGAAGCCATACAGGGGCGACAATCAAATCGAACTTCTCCAAGATAAGGGGGATTAGTTTCAGCACCTTGTCAACAGAGTAGAATGAGGTTCCTGATATCTGCCTTGCAACATCGGGAGTTACGGCATTCAAGCTCAAGTTAATCCTCGTAAGCCCTGCGTCTGCCAGTTCCTCAATCCTCTGCTTGCTCAAGACCCACCCGTTCGTGTCAATGGAAACAACCTTGACATGCGGGACAGCAACCAAACCTCGAACAAGCTCCGGCAGTTGGCTATAGAGAGAAGGGTCAGTCTGCCCGCCAATATGGGCCTCAATGCCGTCAATGTTTTTCATATCAACCAGTTCCCTGAATTCCTGGATAAGATATGCAGCCTCAACCAGATAGTCAACTTTCCGTCGAGAATTCACGCCTTCATCAACAGAACAGTAGATGCAGCTCAGGTTGCAGCCAGTCATAGGCTTAACCTCAATAATATTGGTCCCTCGATCAACAAGGCCGAAATAGTTAGTTCCAAACAAAGGAATACCGGAATTGCGATGGATGTAGTAGCTAGGCTTTCCTCCAAGCATATTCCTCATCCCAGCAATATGCTTCTGCAGGAGATGGGAAAACTTCCGTTCAGCAACCTCCTGCCCGACCGCAGGAAAGAGAATCTGATGCTCTGCAGCCCGAAATCCCTTGTCTATTTTCAGCAACTCATCTTTCGGAATCCGAAAGCTGAAAAGCTTTGAAAACCTCGCATTCAGATGATCCTGCTCATCCTCAAAGACAATATCTTCATAACTTAATGTTGCCATCCTATGACGAGAATTAAAGCGCTCTTAAAAAGGATGCTGTTCTAGCAAGAATAGAGTGTGTAGGTTCTCCCCTGCTCTTCAACCTCCTCAGAAAATGCCTTCTCAACACTGCATTCCTCTTCTAAAAATGCCTGAAACTCATCAAGAGCTGACGGCCCATTCCTCCCAACAAGATTCCCAATCTGAATCTGATAATCAAGGTAATATTTCAAATCAGACCCTTTCAGTCTCTCAATAGTCTCTTCAGCAAGCCCGGGCAAGGACCGAAAGCGAAGGTTGTTCAAATCAAGGAAATCGAGGCTTATCCTCCTGTCAGAGAGCAGGGCAATCAACGGAACCAGGGAATCATCCCCGAAAAGAGAGTCAGAAGAGGATGTATGGGACTTGATATATTCAACCATCTCCGGAATTGCCCTGACCTCCTGCCGGTTATCGATAAGATAGGAAAATGCAGAATATGAGGAAAGGGCTGCAACAATAAAAAATAAGACAAAAACAACATGATGCTTTGCAGCAGTAAGCTTCACATGAGCCATCCATCCGATACCAGCAACAACAGACGCAGAAAGCAATGCTAAAAATGGGTACAACAGGAAATAGTAGAATGCAAAGGGCTTCTGAAAGCTTAGCAAGAACAGCAGATACGCAACAATGCTCCCTAAGATCAGATGGCCTCGCGCCTTTTTTGAAAAGGGAAGGAAAAGCAGTGGAAAAAACAGCAGCCACTCTCCTAAGAACTGCTTAAAAAGCAGGGAAAATCTGGCAGTTCCCGACGAAGGCTTGGCAAGATGATACAAAACAGTCTGCTCAACAAAATCCCAGCCTGAAAAAGAAAATAGGGCAATGAGCGCAAAGAGAATCACCCCAAAGAATCCAAGCCCTGCTTTTAAAACTCCCTTCCTATCTTTAAAGAATAGATAGCCAATATAAAATGCCCCAAAAGGAGCAGCCAAATAGCTCGTCAATACTGCCAAAGCAAAACTTGCGCCGGCAAATGCATGCCTCTCCAGAAAATGCAGATAGTATCCCAAAACAAGAAAGAACAGCGTGATGCTGATACCGCTTCCAAAGGTGCTGAATCTCAGAGAATCAAAGGAAAACAGGAACAGGAGCAAAGCGAGGAATCCAACGACCCTGCCATATAATCTTTTCCCAAGCAGATATAAGAGGATGCCCGCTCCAGCAATAAACAAAGTAGAGACAAGCTTCAAAAGGATAAAATGCACTCCAGATACCTTAATCGCAAGAGCCAGGACCAGGATCTGCAAAGGAGGATGTGAAAGGAAGAAGTCTCGGTACGGAAGCTTTCCGTCTGCAAGCGTTTTTGCCATAAAGAAATAGGTATTCTCGTCGCTGATGCTGTAAGAGATCCCCTGGAACTTGACAAAGGCATAGAGGAGCAGGATGAATCCCAAAATGACATACTCTGATTTCTTCATCCTTCACGAACAGCATTCTTATCCTTATAAAGGTTCTTGCGCCCGCCACGGGTAGGGATTGTTATGCACTGCCCGTCGAAACCCGAATCTTTATAAACCTTGGATGAATCCAGCAATAAGGGGGGAGCATGGATAAAGAGATTCGAATGACCTTTCAGGTCTTGTTTGAGATTGTTCGCAACGAGCGCACAAGAGAGGAGCTGCAGGAGCTTGCAGAGAGCTATTTTGACGACGTAGCTGAATACCTGTCACAGAAGTATGAGATTCTTCTTTCAAAGCACGCTGATGACGTATTCTCCCTTCCGGAAAAGGAAAAGACCCAGAAGGAGCTTATCAATATCAGGAGGGTTGTAAAAGAGATCTATGAAAGGCGCCAAAAAAAGGTGATGAGGATGGCCATGGACAAGGCAAAGGCTCCTGCAAACATTGTTGATACCTCACGATTCTTGAAAGATGAGAGAGAATTGTTTGACAAGGTGATGAAGCTGCTTGAAGAGCATAGGGGGACTGTCCTTGAGGTTGCGCTTCAGGGTAAAAAGGTTGGCAAGGGAACAGACCAAGAGAACAATCCAAGAACAAATCCAGAAACAACCACGGTTAAGTTCACCCAGCCTGTCGCCCAGTTTGTCGGCACTGAGCTTGAGATCTATGGGCCGTTTGAGCCAGAGCAGACAGCCTCCCTGCCAAATAAAATTGCAGATATCCTCGTCAATAACGGGAGCGCAGAGGCTGTCAAGGAATAGGTATGAAAGTCTTCCATTCCGATTCTTAGCGCTAGCAGAAATCTGTTAAGTAAAGTTTCCAAGTGCCTCAAGGCTTTTTGCAGGGGGAAGGGTGCCGCCTTTTTGTGAGCTTTGCAGCAAAAAAGAAGCGCATCGACAAGGGGGGCGTCCCTGGCGGGGAATGTCGATATGAACAAAGGAAACTGGAAGCGAACTCGGCGGCATCCCTGATAAGCCCCTGCAAAAAGCCTGATTGGGAAGTTAACAGCTTTACTTAACAAAATCGCAACTCTTATAAACGATTCTCTATTTTCCCATTAACATGAAGATGCCCAAAACGAAGAAGAGGTATTGCCCCTATTGTAAGAAGCATACAGAGCATGCTGTATCGCAGAACAAAAAAAGGGCTTCTTCAAGCATGACCCATGGTGCAAAACAGCGAATGTGGAAGAGAGGGAGAGGAACAGGGCATGGCAATCTTGGAAAGCTCTCCAAAGGAGCCTTGACAAAATGGAAGCGCTACGGAAAAAAATCAACAAAAAAGACCGATCTCCGCTTTCAATGCAAAGTATGCAAGAAATCTTCCCAGCAAAGGAAAGGATTCCGCGCAAAGCGTGTGGAATTTAAATAAGCTTTCTCAGAAGTATTGCTGCAATCAGCAAAGAGAAGAGAGACACAGCCATCCCGGTTCTGAAGAGGGGCGGCAGATAGCGAAAGACGATTGTTTCCTGGCCTTCGACAGGAACTGCAAGCAAGCCGTTATAGTTTCTGAGTTCTCTTCCAGCATCCCATCCCTTAACAAAATTCTGATTGACGACAAGAAGATCTGAAGATGCATTGGTCTCAACAACGATTTTATTAGGCGAGAATGCAACCTGCCGACTTCTATTTTCCTTGGTAAGCCATGCCTCTCCAAGATAGCCCGGATTTGATTCACCCTCCAGGGTAATAGCTGGGACAGCGGCCCTCGGAGGCTTGATGCGGTCATAGCAATTGATAGTTCCAACATTCTGGAGAATGTTCGGAAACTGGAAGCGATATTTATCAGCAGTATACGCCTGCATAAATGCCTCATGACCCCTCAACAGTATGGGCTCTACAGCAAAGACACGCTGGTAAAGAGGTTCAACCACAAAAAAGAGGTTTACTGCCATAAGCACAACAAACGAGAATGCTGCCGCAGTTCCTAGAGGGTAAGATTTTCCAAGAATAGTGACCTGCTTCTTAATCCCTTCAATCCAAGAGAGCATCATCGCAGCAAAGATGCTTCCTAAAAACAACAGTATATTCACAAACCGTGAAGGCCCGTGGAATGAGCCTGCCAGAGGAAGGCCTCGCAGGAGGCGGTACAGAAGAAGAGAATCGCCAAAATAGAGAATAAGAAAGATCACAAAAAGCAACAGCAGCAAAAGATGTTTTCTCCCTAAAACAAAGAACCAGCCAACTAATAATACAAAGGAAAGCCCAAAGTATGCTGAATATTCATGCCATTGCCATTGCGTATCAATTGCTGCTTTCTGGGAGACCTTCTTGCCAGCCTCATAAAACTCAACCTGTTGGGTAAATGTCGAGTAATACGTCCTTGATTCAGGAGACTGGTCAAAGCTCAGGAATCCTGAGAGTAATGTTTTGAGAGAAGTTGGCTGATCATCGTCAAAAGAAAATCCATAGGCCGAGGTAAATTGGAGCATAGGCAGTAATTTGATTGCTCCAAGTCCGAAAGCAAGAAGAAAGATCAGTCCGATACTGTACAAAGGATTAAGAGAGCGCCGCAAAGCCATCAGCAGCAGGCCATGAATTCCTATCAACAGTACAGAGAAGAGAAAAGGGTAGGTGCCTCCTGAAAAGACGATAAAAACAAGGAATACCGCAGAAATCGCTCCATAGCGCATGGCCGAATAGGATCGCAGATAGAAATAAAAGACAAAAGGAAGAAAAGCCATGGAAAAATACAGGGTGTGCCCAGCAACAACTCTATTTGCAAAGGCTGAACTCAGCATAAACAGGATTGGCGCAAGGTAGCTGGAGAATCTTCTAAGTTTATACCATTGGCAGATCAGGTACATGCCCAACATCCCAATGATCAGATGCACGAGAATCTGGAGCTTAAAGCCGATAACAGTCCCAAAGATAAGGTTCAGAATGAAAAACGGGCCAAGGAACAATGATTCCGGATGGGCAAGCAGAGCATTCCCTCCGCAATACCAGGGATTCCAGAATGGAAACTGGTGATACTCAAGGATCGTCTTCCTTGCAGCCTCTGAATAGAAGAAATGCTGATCCCAGTCTCCTCCGCCCCAGTAGGTGATGTTCTGGAAGATGGGATAAGTGAAGAGGAGGGCTAGTGAGGTAAAGACAAGAAGAGGCAATCCGTAGTTCTTAACATTCTCCATAAAGGAGTATGAAAGTGTTAGGGTTTTAAGAGCTTAACGATTCCCTTTTGCGCATCTACTTCTACAAGATCTCCATCTTTGAGTATTCTCGTTGCTATGTTAGTGCCAACAACACAGGGAATTTTAAATTCTCTGGAGACGATTGCGGCGTGAGAAAGCATCCCTCCCTCGTCTGTTATAATCGCTGACGCTTTATGTATTGCCAGCATCATATCAGGATAAGTATTTCCCGATACTAGGACGGTTCCTTGAGTCATTTGCTCCATGTCCTCCACTACTGTACCAGTAAGCTGCCTCCGTATTATCTTCACAATTCCACAGACTTTTCCCGGATGGGCGCATAAACCTTTAAATTCTTTTGTATTCTGTATTTCCTCCTCTTTGTGGGTGATATCATGATAAAGAACTCCTCTTCCGTTCTCTATTTGGTATTGGAATTGGTTAAGTCTCCGAGCAATAGAATCTGGATGAAAGGGGGCTAATGCTTGTGAGATCTCCTCCTTAAGGCAATTATCAACTCCGATAGGGGTCAGCCCTATTCGTTTGCCAATTTCTTCAAAAAGTGGCTTTTTGCATTGCAACGCCTTCATCCATGAAGTATGCATGTCATATCTTCTCCTGCCAAGGCCAAGGATAATAGCAGATGATTCTAATGCCGTATCTGGAATCTCAGTAAGATGAAAATTTGCCAATAGGTGTTCTCTAGTATATTCCCCGCTTAATAATGCTGATTGAATCTCGGGTAGATTATCTTGTGTGATGGCCTTGAGACAACCATAGAGGTCGTCTTCGAAGGACTTGATCATTTCCGGTCTGAGTGCATGATAATAAGCAACAACCAACGAAAAGGTTTCAAAAAAATCAGTATAGAGAGCAAGAAGTTCCTTATTCGACTTCCCTGAATGGTCTCCTTTTAGTTTCTCAGATAAAAGTCCAAGTTCATGGATAGCCTTCTCAGAATTGGAAAGAAGATTCACTAAAAAAGACTTTTCTCTATAGTTTCTATAACCCACTTCTCTCGCTTTTTCGATATCCTCAATGGAGATGAATCGTTTAGTCCTCTGATTCCTAGAAACATATCTATCAGCAGTATAAGAAAAATTCGTAATCTGCGGAAGAAGTTTTGTATCCGCATAAACACAAATCTCAGCAATTGATAGAGGAAATTCTTCTGTTTCCCAAGCTTCTATATGGGTCATTGCGAGACTTTATCATTCACATAAGAAAGGAGGGAGCAACATCCTTCTTCAACTTTATTAAACAAATCCCTGAATTTAAGCAGGTCAAGGTTTCCATCAGAATAGGTTATAGATAAAAGAGAGCTTTCTAGTTTGCGCCCAGGGATGAATATATCAAAAGGAACAACTTTTTTGGGGTCCTGAACAGTTTGATTTACAGTATCAACGTGTTTTTGGTCCATTGGTACATAGAGGTCACTGCCATCATCAACGAATTGTAATGGATCGCACCCAGGATAAACAAGCCCATGCTCCGCCAGAGCAAGCATCGTAGAAGCTTTGTCAAATTGCGCAAGAAGTGAATAGACACGACTTGCTGCCTTATTTAGCTCCATCTTGTAAATCTCGTCCCGATTGTGCTTTCCAGTCGCTTCGGATTCGTTGGCAAGGACTACGTCAATAAAATCTTGATATTCAGTCATAGCATGAATTCCGTTAGTGGAGGCAGCCCTTAAAACTTTAAGGATAGTACCCATAGGAAAATACGCGGATGATCCCCAGTTACGAAGGTTGTCAACATATAGCCCACTCGATTTTGTCTGTATTGTGTCTTCAAGACCTGATTTTGCCAATCTTGAGTCTAAAATAGCTTGCGCCATTTTACTCCTGCAAGAGTTCGCCGTACAGACAGGCTGTATGGTATATTTGTGGGATTGCATTTTTGAGTTAGAGAGTGATAGTAAGATATTTATATTTATGTTGTCATGAATATGATGACAGATTAGAAAAGTTTATAAGCGAAGCGAAAGTATCAAATAACATGAACGCAGAAGACCTTCAAAGATTGGGTCTCACAGAAAACGAGGCAAAAGTATATCTCGCTTTATTGGAGTTAGGATCAACCAACGCAGGAAAAATCATCAAGAAAACAAAGCTCCACAGGAATATTGTCTATGACAATCTTGAAAAGCTCATCGAAAAAGGGCTTGTCAGCTTTGTAACTGCCAGGAATATTAAGCAATTCGAGGCAACAACCTCCAAAGAACTGAAAGAATACATCGAAAAGCAAAAAAGAGAAATTCTTCATAAAGAGCAGTTGGTAAATCAGATTCTTCCTGAGATAGAAAAAAGGAGGGGGGCAATAGAACGGCAGGAAGCTGCCATCTTCAAAGGCAAGAAAGGGCTAAAAACGCTCCTTGAAGAGATGACAACCACGAAAGATGAAATCCTTGTCTTTGGAACAGGCTGGGGAATGAGAGAAACAATGGGAACGTATTATGAACAATGGCATGTAAAACTCAGGGAGAATAAAATAAAAGCAAGGATTATCCTTCCTAAGAACAGAAAAGGCAGATTCCTTAAGCCATTCAAAGCAAGGTATCTCTCTGAAAGCAATATCATGCCTTCTACAATAGCAGTTTTTGAAGATAGAGTGCTGAACATTGTATGGGGGGAAGAGCCAATAGCGGTATTGATCATCAGCAAAAAAGCCTCAGAATCATATAGAAAATATTTTCAGTTATTGTGGAAGATTGGGAAAAGTTAATCTGAAAGTTTCCCCTCCAGCGCCTTTATCTGCCCAAGGATCTCCTCCATCTCAGGATGGCCCTTCTCAAGAGCTTTCTCATACACAACCTTGCACTTCTTCCACTCTTTCAGTGTTGCATACAGGAGAGCAAGATTTGTGTAAGCCCAGTAATTCCTCGGATTTAGGGAAAGTACCTTCTCAAAATAAGTAATCCCACCCTCATACTTCTTTTCCTTTATGGAAAAAACTCCCAATGTAAACAAAGCCTCCTCAAAATCAGGCTCCATTTCCAGAGCCTTTTCCACATACTGTCTTGCTTCATCAATATCCTTCTTCCGGTCATAGATTCCCAAGCCAAGGTCATAAGCAGCCTTTGCTGTCTGCAATTCATCAAACCTCTTTCGAAGCATCCGAAGATAGCTGTCCCTTTTCTTTTCAATAAATGCGTCTCCTTTCAACTCATGAAAATGATGCATGACTACGGCAGATTCGGCAATCCCCATCCCTTTTTTCTCAAGAGCCGGCCTTGCATCCTCATGGATAGCTCCAACAAATGTGATGTTTTTATTCCTGAAAAGCCTGATGATCTTCGTGGTATAATGGCCTGAGAATTCCTTTTGAGGAAGATTGAGGTGCTGCATTAAGAGGAAAGGAGCATTCGACGCAAGCCGCACAAATCCAAGCCCTTTAGTGTAATTTGTATAAGTTCTTTGTAACAAGTAAAACGCATCAGCAGTATTGGAAGAAATCAGCCTCTTAACCTCTTCGCATCCTTTGGCATCAATGATCTCATCCGCATCAAGGTTAAGGACCCAGTCTCCTGTCGCGTATCCCAAAGCAACATTCTTTGCCTTTGCAAAATCCTCTTCCCAAGGAGTGAAATAAACCTTTGCGCAAAATCCCTTGGCAATCTCGACGGTCCTGTCCGTAGAGCCGGTATCAACAACAACAATCTCATCAACAATATCCTGCACAGCTTGAAAACAAGCAGGAAGAAAGATCTCTTCATCCTTGGTGATAATGCATAAACTCAGCATAAAAAGAGGGAAGGAAATCAGCTATTTAAAGATGGCTGCTTCGAGCAATCATAGACAAAAACATCCCCCCAATAAGGATCAGTAACTCTGTAGGATTGAAGGCAGCTTTCAACAAGAAAATCCCGTACAATGGCTGAGTTTCCAAAGCCTTCTAATGGACGAACAACCACAAAACGAACCTTCTCTTCCTTAAGTTTTTTCAGCACCTCCCCAAAATCAGCCAGTCCTGAAAGGAAGCGCATTGCATTCGTGTCCACAAAATCAAAGGCTATAGGAACCTCGGTCCGCAAGGCCAGCAAAGGCACAGTCAGGACATCCCCGAAGATCCTGTCTTGAGGAGAAGCATTGTCCATAATAAAGCCTGTAAGTTCTCTCTCTGAAGCAAAATCAATAAAATCAAAGCTCTGGAGATAGATCGCTGTTGAAACGATTGAATATCCAAAGAAAATAAGGAAAATTGCAATGAAAATATCCCTATACTTTGGAAACTGGTTCAGAATATCCATAAATCCAGCAGCAGCAAGCATTGCCAGGAAAGGCAGCCATAACACAAAATAGAAATGGAATAGCCTTACCCAAAGCAAAAATATAAGATAAAAGAAAGCGATAATGAAGGGCAGAAGCAGTCTTTTCCTGCGGCAGCCAAATGCAGCGAGCAGAGCCAGCGACAGGATTAGGTAATGCTTTTGCATGAACGCAAGAAATATCGAAAACGTGCTCCCAGGCAAAGATGGCTTCAATGCATGATACCA
>DATDTY010000023.1 GCA_035290625.1 Candidatus Nanoarchaeia archaeon | reverse complement strand
GCGATATTTTCTGCTACGGTGTCTGCAAGATATAAGCCGGATTGGTTGATGATTGTTGAGGCGGTTCCTGAGGAGTTTATGATGACAAAGGTGTTATTATAGGTGGAGAAGCCTGCATTGATATTCTCTGTCTTTGTCCCTACAATAAACATGTTGCCTGCGTTGTCAATAGAAGCAATGTTGTTTCCTGAAACGTTCTGGACAGACCATTTTGGGTAAATGGCCCCGCCTCCGATTGTTATAATGCTTGAATTCAGCGGAGTTCCTAAGTTAACATAATCAACAGGAGTGACTTCACAAGTCCATGTATCGGCTGTTTTTGTGAAATTAGACAGCATTGTTGCCAAGGAATCTGTATGATTGCCTACGCCTGTAATATAATCCTGGTAAATCTCGGCTTCTGTAAGAGAGCGGTTGTAGACTTTGAACTCGTCTATGGAGCCGTTCATTGTAACTGTGTTATGATATCCAACTCTAAAATCGCTTGATGAGTTGCTGCAATATTTCACTAAACTGACTGTAGAATTTTCAAATACCCCATCCAGATATAGGGCTAGTGTATCATTGCTATACCTAATCGCAGCAACATGATGCCAATTCGTGTCCTGGATGCGCGTAGTAGAGTTTAAGAGTGTTGCGCTTGCTGAGCAGTTATACTGTGTATATCCAATCTTGTCTGCACGGTTATCTGCAAGATTCGACCTAATCACCTGCAGATGGAAATCCCAACCGCTTCCCGAATCGCCTCTCCCAGCAATCGCGTCACTAAGGAGAGCGTAAGCGTTAGCTTTTCTGAACCACGCAATAATGGTCCTATTTGAAGAATTGAATGTTTCTGTGCTTGTTGTGTTTAATGTCAGGAAATCAGCAGCAGCAAGATTACCGCTTCCATTGAACTGGGCTGCTCCGCCTCCAATCTTAAATCCACCTGAGCTTCTATTGATAAGTGGAGTTCCAGTCACGTTTCCATCATTTGGGCCTGCATAATCATAATAATCATTATCAAACGGCAGCCAGACAACAAGGTTGTTGTCTAAGGCAGTTCCGTTCATTATTCTCTGGCTTGCATTCAGCACTCCGTTCTTATACCAAGTGAAGACGTTTGTAACGTTGTATCCATAACCAGATTTTGTGGACTGGTTAAAGCAGGTTAAATTCTGGTTGGTGTTGTTTGTAGAAGTGTCTGTTGAGTTGAGTATTGGCGCAGATTGGCTTAAGGGAATAATTATTGTTATATTGCTTGAATTCAACGGGCTTCCTAAGCTCACATAGTCAACTGGAGTAACCTCGCAAGTCCATGTGTCCCCTGCTGTTGTGAAATTGTGCACCATTGTTGCCAAAGATTCTGTATGGTTGCCAAGTCCTGCAACATAATGCTGGTAGATTTCAGCATCTGTCAAGCCTCTGCCTCTGTAAATCTTAATCTCGTCAAGCTCTCCTCGCAGCAAGTAGGAGGGGTTTACGTCTGCATAGAAGCTTCCCATGATTAACTGGTTTGCTGCGCCAATAGGTGTATTAAATGTCTTTGTGACTGTTTCGTTTGCATTCATGTAACCTTTTAATGTTCCATTGATGCGGGAGACTGCTACATAATTCCAGCCTCCTACATTTGTAAAATTGCCGATAGTCAGGGCATCACTATAGTAATAGAAATATGCCCCACTGCCATAGTACCAATTGAGAGCCCATGTATGAGCGCCTGATGAGTTCCAGCCAGAGATAAAGCCCCATGCATTGCTGATGTCTGCATTGTAGGATTTCGCCCAGGCTTCAATGGCAAAGTCTCCTGTGAAGTTCCAGGCCTTGCTGTAGTTGATGTAGATATAATCATCAATCGCATCAAAGCTGTAGCTGCCGCCTCCCATTGCGTAGGAGGTCCTGTTGACTCTTGGAACTGTTGCTCCTCCTGTCAGATTACCGTCACTTGCGTTCACATAATCAGAGGGATTATTATCCAGAGGCCACCATGCAACCAAGCCTATGTCAAATCCAGTTCCGTTCATGATGCCAGAAGAAGCGTTCAAAACTCCGTTCTTATACCAGGTGAAGGTGTTTGTGATGTTAAAGCTGCTTCCCGCAGTGCTCTGATTGTAACAGGTTAGGTTCTGGTTGGTGTTATTTGTAGAAGTGTCTGTTGAGTTGAGGACTGGAGCTGTGTGGGTTGGAGGAACGCTCGCTAGTATGGTTATATTGCTTGAATTCAATGGGCTGCCCAAACTTAGGTAATCGATAGGAGTCACTTCACATGTCCACGTGTCTCCATTAGTTGTGAAATTACTAAGCATTGTTGCCTTAGCTTCCGTATGGTTGCCAAGGCCTGCAATGTAGTGCTGATATGCCTCAGTCGCAGTGAGAGTACGCCTATAGATGCGCACGTCATCGATAATCCCATTAAACAGATTACTGCCATCACTTCTGCTCCCAACATACACTGCCGAGTCCGAATCATAAATTGAAGCAGTAATAGAACTCGTATCCGATGCAGCCTGTGCTCCATTCACATACAGCGTAACCGCTGAACTTGGAGCATACGTTCCTACTAAATGATACCAAGAACCAGCATTAATAGTTCCTCCAGGAACCCCACCACCACCAAAACCATTCCCATCCGCGCTTACCTCAAACGATGCTTGACTTGACTCAACAATAAACCGATACGATAGGCCCCCAGCACTAGACGAAAGCTTCCCTACCACAGTACTCTGAGACGTAACAGCAAACGGCCGAACCCACGCCTCCACACTCAGATTCGCTGTAATCTTAACCGACGCATCATTCGTCATAGCAACAGAGTCCCCAGTCCCATCAAATTGCGCTGCACCACCACCCCGAACAGAACCGCCTGACTTGTTGATAAATACATCCCCATTCCTTGTTCCGTTGTTTGCAAGCGCGTAATCGTAGTAGTCATTGTCAAATGGCCACCACGCAACCAAATACCTATCTAAGGCAGTTCCGTTTAGGATGTTTAAGCTTACATTCGGTGCTCCATTCTTGTACCATGCAAATATATTGGTGACATTTACAGTCCCATCGCCTGCAGTTGTTTGGTTGTAACAGGTCAGATTCTGGTTGGTGTTGTTTGTAGAAGTGTCTGTTGAGTTGAGGACTGGAGCTGTGTGGGTTGGAGGCGCATTCAAAGCATACGCAATAATTCCGCTAAAGTTGAATTGTATGGCATGATAATCTTCAATCAGCCATTCATTGATAAGAACTCCTTCAGTGTAGTTCCATCCTTCTTTCTTTATTTTTATTATTTTATTTGTTGTAGTATCGAGTTCTTTGCTGTGATCAACTGATTGATAGCTTTCGTTATTGTTCCTTCCGACTAAATCAATAAATCGAAGGTGGTCAGGAGTGGTTTCATTATCAACAGGCCATTCCCCCCAGGTTGTGTTATAAGTCTCATTGGTTACTAAAGAAATGGTTAAATTCCCACTGCCTGTAGTGTTGAAATACACTGTCCAGTTCTCTCCGAGAGTTGCAACAGAGTGAAGTGTAAGAATTTCAAGGCTTAACTCATAGGTCTGATTTGACAAGGAAGGGATGACCCACTCAATGTAATCAATGAGGCTGTTATTATTCGTATCATAGTTTGTTGTTTCAACCTTTATTCTTGATCCATTGTTGAGCCAAAATAATGAAAACGCATTGCTGGAAACCTCTCTCGGCAGTTCAGTAAACGCAAGAATGTCCTCATAGTGGATGGCTGAGGAAATCGTGATCAGCTTTTTGGTGTCTGAGATGTTTACCTCTTCTGCTGCTGGGCCTTCAGTGTAATACTCAATCTCTGCCTGTGTTATATTTTCCTCGATGATCAGCTCTGTGGTGTTTTCTTGCGCTGTTTCTGCTGCTGCAAAGCCTGTGATTATTGATGCTCCTGTGATAAGGCCTGTTCCTTGCGAGGAAGCTTCATATGCCTTGTTCTCATCGCTCTGCTTGTCCTGGTACAGCATTTGCTCTCCCGGATCGCCAAAAGATTTATATACTTTTACATAATACACATAATTACTTGTATTAACCACAAGTGGAGGAATGCCCATGCCAACATTAACATTAGCAATACCTGAGGATCTTAAGCAGGAAATGGATTCATTGCCGGAGATAAACTGGTCTGAAATAGCCAGGAAAGCAATATCCGAGAAAGCTGCCGAATTTGCAGTGTTTAAATCAATCGTAGCCAAATCAAAGCTTTCAGAGAACGGAGCACTTGAATTGGGCAAAAAGGTGAATGAAGGGCTATACAAGAAGTACAAAAAGAAGTTTGAGGAGTTGAAGTGAGTGCTATTAGTTGTTGATGCCAACATTGTTCTTTCTTCCCTGATAGCTGGCAGGCTTGAGCATATCATCTTCTCTCCTAAACTCGACTTGGTTTCACCGGATCTGATGTTCGCTGAAATCAGGCGGCATAAAGCCGAGGCATTATCCAAATCGAAACTCTCTGGGCTGGAATTTGACCTCCTGATGGCATTGCTTGAGATTAAAATAAAGTCAGTTCTCTCAGAGGAATTTATCTCATCATTGCCCAAGGCTGAGGCATTGCTAGGGGAGCATAAGAAAGATGCTCCGTATCTTGCGCTGGCATTAAAACTCAATTGCCCATTCTGGTCATATGAAAAGAGATTTA
This sequence comes from Candidatus Nanoarchaeia archaeon, assembly GCA_035290625.1. Lineage (NCBI taxonomy): Archaea > Nanobdellati > Nanobdellota > Candidatus Nanoarchaeia > Candidatus Nanoarchaeia archaeon. The sequence goes on along the minus strand of DATDTY010000023.1, from coordinate 7,949 downwards.
AGAAGATTGGCAAAATTGAATCATTAACAACAGCCGATGTACGGTCAAGATTATATGATCCCTGATTTTCTTTTATTATGCCTGCACCAGCTGCAGCTCCTGTTATGAGGTTCTGCAGCTCTTCAAAACCTTTATATATCTCCACATCTTTCACAGGACACACAGAATCATGAGGAGCTACTATGCCAAACATAACATTATCTATACCTGATGCATTGAAGAAGCAGATGGACAAGTTGCCTGAAGTCAACTGGTCAGAGGCAACGAGGGGGTTCTTGTCAGAGAAGGTTAAGAGGGCTTTGGTGCTGAAGAAGATGGATGACTGGTTAAAGGATTCTACATTGACTGAGGAAGACTGCATTCGGCTCGGCAGAAAGGCCAAGGAAGGGAGAAGTGAAGAGTTAAAGAAACAAGGACTGGTGTAAGTGGAGTTTGTTGTTGACTGTAACTGCCTATTTTCCGCATTTAGGAAGTTTTCTTTGACCCGTTCACTGCTCTTTAACCCAAGGCTCAAGCTTTCTTCTCCAAGGTTCGCATTGAGGGAGCTCACCAAATACCGCCATGTTGTCATGTCCAAGGCTAAAATCGATATTGGAGAATTTGGGCTTATAGAAAGACTATTATCTACGGAAGTAACTTTTATTCCAGTAACCGAATTCAAGGAATTTCTCAAAGAAGCTGCGTCGCTATGCCCTGATCCCGATGATGTTGAATATTTTGCGCTTGCGCTTAAATTAAAATCACCTATCTGGTCTAATGATAAGCGATTAAAGAAGCAGTTTGGAGTTAAGGTATACACCACCTCTGAAGTGGCCTCTTTGGCCGGGGCAATCTGATCGACCCCAATCACTGCCCCTGTTATTAGAGGCATACCCTCAGCCCGCACTTCTATCGTGCGCCTGCTCTTCTCCAGCTCGTATTCAGCAAGCGACTTCACTCTGGAGTTTTCCCTAATCTTTATGTTGCTGTTGAGCGCTGTTTCTCTGCCTTGTTCAATCTTCTTTACTGTGATGTTTGTTGCCTCAGCATGGATGGGTATCGTTACATTACTTGGCTCGGTGAGGTTAATGATCTTTATCCATTTTACAGGCTTGCCAACAACGACGCTTGGCTTCTTTGTCTCAATGCCCTCATTCTGGGCAACTACACTTATCTCAAAGACATTTGAGATGATCTGATTTCTTGCATCAGATACCTTCAGGAAGCCAAACCGCTTTCCAATGAAATCGAGCTCAGGAACAAAAATCATCGTTTCGTTTGTTATTGTTACACTGATATTCTCTATTTCTGATGAAGTGTAGCCCAACGATTCTCTCTCAGGATCAGAGCAGTATTCTGCCAGATTCAGCGTATACTCGGAGTTTCTGGAAAAGGTGAGATTGGGAATCTCGGAGCATATCGGATCCTGATTCTGCTCCCTGACTGTATATGTGATATTTGCAATTGACACTTGAGCATTTTCTGCTTCTAATTCGATTGAAAACTCTCCCTGCAGTCCAGGAAGAGAGCAGGTCTCCTCGCAAACCTCATTGAATTGGCTTGTAAGATCAGCAAATGATACCGGAAGAGATGCCAATTCTGACTGGGTAATCTCCAGCTGTATGGCTGTTTCATTCAGCTCCACACTAACGACCTGCGCACTGACCATATTGGAAGAACCCGAGCTGTAGAGCGATTTGTAAAGATACAGGGGCTCTTTCCAGGATGAGCTTATTGGAGCCAGTCCAACAAGGCTGCAGCAGGCTTCTGAGCCCTGGCAGATGAAGTCGCTTGTTCCTGTCTCGAGATTCGTTATCTCCCATCTCGCGCAGAGCACTTCTTCATCCACAGGCCAGGAGAACTCTGTAGCTTCAACTGTGAGATCAACAACCTGGTCTGACAGAACAACGCCATCATCATCTGGGTCAAACTCTGTGCCGGATTTGTAGGCAAGGTTTGCTGCAATCTTTTTTATCGTTGTATCATCTGCACCGGCATCTATCTCATCTGCAGTCTCATTCAGGATGGATGTTTCGTTTGTGGCATTGATGACTTCAATCGTCTCGATTGCTGCGTTCTCAATGGCGCCTTCTTCACTTGCCGCAACCGTATTATTTTCACCAGATTCACTTATTTCTTCTGATATGCCCTCATTGTTATTCTCTTCATCAGTTTCATTCTCTGAGGGCTCATCGCCAATTGGGTTTTCCTCTCCTTCGGAGCTGTCAGCCACAATGAATCCGGTAATCTGGCTAGGAAGAGACTTATTTGTGGTGTCGTAGAGGAGATACTTCATTCCGGCGGCATTCAAGTAGAGCCTCGCGCTTCCATTTCCAATGAGGGATCCTGAAATCCTCACAGACGTAATATTGCCTGAAACTGACGGGATCCAATTGAAGGAGCCGCCATCCTCCAGCACGGTGCTTACCTTATCGGTATAGGCTGACTCCCCAACAAATGCCATCCCTGTTATCTCTTCTTTGAAAAAGAAGAGCGAAACCATGATGAGAGCAAAGAGTATGGAAATCGAAGCAACCGTCAGATTCTGCTGCTTCATCTTCTCCTCCGGTTGTAAGCAGTCCATACTGACCTGTCGTCTCGTTTCATCAAAACAGCAATCTGGTGGTATGTGAGGCCCTTAGAATCGTGAAGCCATGTAACCACTGCCTCGACTACACCCCTTGAAGTGTCGTGGAGAATCTGGAGCGGGAAGGAGAACTCTGACTCTTCAACTGCCAAATGCTCCGGCATCTTCCTCTTTGCATTCTGGTAGGTCTTCCAGAGGCTGCGCTCGTTGCGTTTCAGCAGCTTGCCAATATCATGGAATGTGCTCGTTTTGTTTTCCTTGAGATATTTGACTATGGCTTCCAAGCAGCTTAATCTGCCGGAGAATACAGCTACAGGAACATACGCCTCAGAAACCTCTGCAACAGCCTTTTTCTCTGCAAGAACATCCAGAATCTGTGCAGCTGAAAGGCTGTGCTCCCGGCGCAGAGTTCCTATGATCTGGGCTAATGATACCTTGTTATCCTCAAGAACTCCGTGAAGCTTTTTCAGCAGCGGATCTATAGGCTGGGAGTCTTCAATTCGCCTTGTTCTCATTTGGCAGTATCATATCCGATTGTCTTTAAATATGTTTCTATTTTTATACATCTTAATTAAGTATTTTTACTGTAAGATAAGTATCTTTATATTCTTTATTAATGAATAATATCCTATTTTAAGATAAAAATTACTATTGCTATCAATTAAATCGTTTAAAAAACAAGAAATATTATTATTAATCAAGTATTTTTATTATATATTAAGTATTAATATAGTCTTTATTAAGTATCCTAAACAAATAAAAAGGGCCGGCTATTCATGCATAGCATGAGAATCATTCTCGACACAAACTTCCTGCTCATACCAGGACAGTTCCATGTAGATATCTTTTCAGAAATCGGGCGAATAGCGCTTTTTCCCTACACTTTAACAGTGCTCTCATCAACGCGTGAGGAGCTGAGGAAGATTGCGGCAAAGAAAGGGGCAGACGCCAGGGCTGCAGCATTGGCCCTGCAACTGCTGGAGGCAAAGAAGGTTGAGGTTATCGACACAAATCAGGCATATGTTGATGCAGCTATCCTTGAAGCAGTGAACTCAGATTCTATTGTAGCGACGCAGGATAAGGGGCTGATTTCAAAGCTTGGCAAGAAAGGGATTCGGATAATCAGAATGAGATCAAAGAAGCATCTTGTGCTGCAGTGAAAAAACAAAAAGGTTTTTAAATCAACCACTGTTCCAAAGCGCATGTTCTATAAAAGCACTGTTCATGACCATGTCCGTGTTCCTCCGAACTTATTCGGGATGGAGTCCCAGGATGCTATTATCAAGGTTATCCGGAGGGAATACAGCGCATTCATCTCCAGGGACATCGGGATTGTGATCGATGTCTTGGGAATCAAAACCCTTGGCGAAGGAATTATCATACCTGGGGATGGCGCGTCTTATTATGATACGGTCTTTGAGCTGCTGGCATTCAAACCAGAGATGCAGGAGGTTGTTGTTGGAAAGATTCGGGATATCGCAGACTTTGGGGCTTTCCTGAATCTCGGGCCTATCGAAGGTATGATTCACATCTCCCAGACAATGGACGATTTCGTCAGTTTTTCCAAAGAGAAGGTCCTTACCGGAAAGGAAACCAAGCGGATACTTCGGGTAGGGGATACCTGCAGAGCACGGATTATTGCAGTTTCCTACAAGGACATCAACAACCCCAAGCTTGGATTGACCATGAGGCAGCCTGGGCTTGGAAAGCTGGAGTGGGTGGAAGAAGACTCCAAAAAGGAAATCAAGGATACCAAGGAAATCAAGAAGGAAATCAAGAAAGAAAAAAAGCCTGAGAAAAGGAAAAAATGAGCAAGAAAGTGTGCAAAGAGTGCAAGCTATTTGTTGATGATGCTGTCTGTCCCCAATGCCATGGATCTGCCTTTACCTCGCTCTTCCAGGGGAAAATCTCTATCATCGATCCGAAGCATTCAGAGATTGCAAAGCGGATGAGCATAACCTATGAAGGGGATTATGCTATCAAGGTAAAATGAGCCTTACAACCATTGCCAAAGTCGAGAAGCCTCTCCTGTCACGCGTTGAAGTTTCTGCAGAGCTTCCCTTTACAGGAAAAACTCCCTCTAAAGACGAGGTTTTGAAGCAACTCACAGAGCAATTCAAGGCTGGGCATGTTGTTCTTAAGAGGATTACATCTGGCTGCGGTTCCCAGGTTGCAAAAGTTGCTGCGTATGTCTATTCAAGCGCCGAGAGCCTGAAGCGATTTGAGAAGCCCAAAAAGGCAAGCAAAGAGAAGGCAAGCTAATGGCAAAAAAGGTTTCACAGAAGTACAAACTGTACGAGATTTCAGCAGGAAAGATTACCAGAAAAAACCGCTTTTGCCCAAAATGCGGAGCCGGAGTCTTCCTTGGCAAGCATGCAAACCGCTATGTGTGCGGCACCTGCAGCTATGTTGAGATGAAAAAATCTTAGGCCTGCAAAGCAAGGATATCTTCTGTCGTAAGCTTCTTTTTTGTTCTCAGTTTCTCCTCTGCTCTCTGCCTTATGCCCCTTAACTTTTCCTCTTTCTGCTGTTCTACTGCCTGCTTCCTCTTATCCGCATAGCCTAGGACTGTTGCGCTCAGCTTGGCAAGTTCCGTAAGCTTTTCCTTCAGCTGCGAGCTGAGATATCTGATTTCTCTGCTCTTCTGGTCAAGAATCGCCTGTTTGCTCCTCTTTTTTTCCTTAAGTTGATCAACCTTCTGCAAAAAATCAATCAGGGTGTTATGCTCAATCTGGCTTTTCTCTGCCATAGTCTGGACATTTGCATGGGCTTTCTCGCTTTCTCCCCTCAATCTTGCCATCTCAGCCCTCTTCTCCCTCTCTTTTTGCAGCTCCTCAAATGCCTGTTTTGCCTCCAGCTTCTGAGCCTTGAGCATCTTGATCCTCTTGGTCAGTCTTTGCTCTTTCTCAAATGGGAATGCTTCGGTCTCGATGGCTTCTTCAAGCCTTTGAATCTGCGCCTCAATCGATTCCGGGCTTGGCAGCCTTTTGAGATTACCCATTCCTCTTGAACGAAGACTTGCAATCACTTCTTTCATGGTTGCCTGAACTAAAGTTCTGGCATCTTTCTGAGCCTTGACTTCCTTTGTACGCCCGTCCCGCCTGGCCTTCGCTTCAGATGCTCCGAGAATACTGCTGCCTATTTCCTCTTCAAGAGCATCCAATTCACTAAGAATCTGCCTCTTTTGGGATGCGCTCTGGTTGAGCTGCTGCCGCAATGCAGCAGCCTCTCTCCCGAGCGCTGCAATCTGTTTTTTTGCCTCTAGTTCGTGCATTTAACCGAACAGCGCGCCAAGACCTGCTGAAGCAGCTTCCTCTGATTTTTTCTCCTCTTCAGCGCTCTTTTTTTCGCTCTTTGGAGACTCTTTGGCTGCTGCCGCTGGAGCAGGCGCTGCTGGCGCAACTGCTGCCTTTTTTACAGCTTCGTCTATATTGACGTTTTCGAGTGCTGCCACAAGTGCCTTGATCCTGGCCTCATCAGGCGTGATGCCTGCGGCCTCAAGCACTTTCTTGACTGCCTCTGGCTCAATCTTTTTTCCTGCTTTATGAAGCAGCATGCTTGCATAGACATATTCCATTTCTTTTACCTCCGTTATTGTGCGCTTTTTTACCGGGGTTTCCAACCCCTTTTAATCTTTTTTGTTATGCTAGCTTAGCTTCGTCTTTCACTGCCTTTGCTTCTGCCTCTGCCTTTGCCAAAAGTTCAGGTATGGTTTCGCTGGTGATTATACCTGCTTCAGATGCAACGGCCCTTGCCTCTGCCGCTGCCTTTCCGAGGAACATCTCGATATTTTCTCTTGTTATATAGCAGATCTCTGCCATAAGGTTGCAGGTTTCTGTGAAGGCAGCAGCTATATCTTCCATCAGTTTCTTGTCGTCCAGGGCCATGACCTCCTTGGTGTAGATCATGCCGTCCTCAAAGGCAGCAACAATGTTCAGGCCTATCTCCATCGGCTTGATGTCAAGGCGCTGGAGCAGGGATGCCTGTTTTTCGTTGATTTTCTCTCCTTGCTTTACCAGGATCTTGTCCTGCACAATTGTTATCTTTCCCTCTTCAACCTTGGTTTTAAGCCCAAGCTGGGCGAGCTCGCTGATTATGGGTCCTGGAACAAATGGTGTCGGGCCTGCCTTGATCTCGATATCCATCGGAGCGATCTGGCCAGGTTTTGCAGGGGCCTTTGCTTTTGATTGCTGGGTCTTCCTGTAGAGCTTAAACGGATCCTGCGATGTGAAGATCAATGCCGGCATACCGATAAAGTAATCTTTGATTTTTCCGAGATCCTGCCTTGTCTTAACGGCCTTTTCAAGAGCTAGGTTAAGGAGCCGCTTCTTGGTCATCTTGATCTGCACGTCTTTCCGAAGAATCTTAGCCATGGTCTGCAGCTGGGCAGCAGGCAGATTCTCCATATTCACGACGGCGATGACCTTTGATGATGCTAATGCCTCAGCAAACTCATCAACTACCTTCTTTTTTGCTTCAGGAATCTTTTTCATTCTGCTTCACAGCGTCTTGGCTTTCGAAATGAACCGGTTTGCCCATTGTGGTCTTGAGATACTGGGATTTGATGTTGTGCTTCTCTTTTGGAAGGTGGTGCAGAATTGCATTGTAAAGCGTGAATACATTGTCTACGATCTCCTCATCATTTGAGGATTCTGCCCCAACCCTGGCCATAAAGAACGGGCCCTTTTTGATGCTCACTTTGACTGTCTTTTTTAGCTTCTCGACAACTGGCTTGAGATTTATGTTCTGCGGAACAACGCAGCCAGCTTTCGGGTTTGGCATTTTGCCCCTGGGGCCAAGCACACGGCCAAAGGCGCTGGCAACTTTTGGCATAATGGCTGCCTGTGCTATGAAGAACGCATGTTTGTCTGCCAGCCCCTTAATCAACTTTTTGTCTTTGGCAACCTTGTCAAAGTCGTCAACAAGAATTGCCGTGTCTGAACTTACTTTTGCATTCTCAATAAGCTCCGGGCCTACCAGGCTGCAGATCCTGCTCTCCTTCCCTGTTCCATGATTAAGGACTACAAAGAATTCTACCTGGTTCTCTGTTTTTTTCAGGTCAAGATCCTTAAAACTGACGATATAATCTATTGACTGGGTGAACTTCTTCTTCGGAGCTTCCTTACGTACCTTTTCCAGAATGCGTTTTATCTCCTGTTTTTGCATTGCACCCTCCTATCAAAGATAGTATTACGGGATGTTTTCAGGAACCTTGGCTTATTTATAAATGTTTCTTTATATGGGTTAAGTCAACTTAAGTGGGAAAACATAAAATCTCCTTTTTCTTAAAGAAAACCGAAGGATAGCCAAAAAGCGTTGAAGCTGTGCTATCCTTCGGAGGAAGATCAAATGATACAGACAGATCTGAGTAGCTTTAGCTATA
>DATDTY010000022.1 GCA_035290625.1 Candidatus Nanoarchaeia archaeon | reverse complement strand
CTCACTTCGTTCGGCAATGCCGACTTCGCCTTGTGCATACTCTCATGGGAAGCGACATTTCCCGTATGGAGCAACCCCTTTGTCGCTGTTCTGTACTTTGAATAGAAGGCTCACAAAGGGCATTGCATGACTTTTCAATGCGACCCCTTAAGCGCAACATTTATATAGTACATCTAACATAAATATAACACATGTTACAAAAAAGTAGTATAGAAAAGACGGCGGAGCTGTTCTTCCTGCACCCCTCAAAGCCCCACTACCTCATGGATATCAGCAGAAAAACAAACATAGCCCACACTTCAATCAAAAACAACCTCGACCTGCTTGTAAAACCGGGGCTAATCCTCAAATCCACGGAAAAGAAAGGCAAAAGGGCATTTCCCATCTACAGGGCAAATACAGGCAGCAAACCCTTCAAAACCCAAAAAATGCTCTATAACCTGTCATCCCTCTTGGAATCAAATCTTATCGAACTCCTTGAAGAAAAGCTTATGCCCAAATCTATAGTCTTATTTGGGAGCTATCAAAGGGGCGAAGACACAGAAAGCAGCGATATAGACCTCTTTGTTGAATGCAAGGAAAAAGAGCTAAACCTTAATGATTTTGAAAAGAAGCTGAAAAGAAGGATACAGCTCCATTTCAAGGAGCGTTTTAGCGCATACCCCGAAGAATTAAAGAATAATATTATTAACGGATTTGTATTAAGTGGTTTTTTAGAGGGATATACCTGATCGCAAAAGTTAAGCCAGACAGGCAAAAGATGAGGGAATACCGGAATAGGGTCTCTTATGAAGGATTCACGATACAAACAGACTACCTTGTCGCAAACAGGGATAGGATACAAAATATCATTAAAACACTTTTTACGCTGCTAAAATGATCTCTAAAAAATTCCAAATCTTCCTGATTCTCACGTCTAAAGTGTTAATAAAAAGTAACAGCTGTTAAAATATATTAACAGCAATCTTTTTATATACGCTGTTAATCTAAAGTAACATATGTTAGCAATATTTAACACACTGGCCCCATTCTTTGAGGATAACTACCGGAAGATCAATGTGAGGGAATTTGCGAGAATGCAGAGCATAAGCCCGCCCCATTCCTCCAAAACCCTGAAAAGCCTGGAGAAGGAAGGCCTGCTCCTGAGCGAAGAAGACAGGAGGTACTTATTCTTTTATGCGAATAGGGCAAATCCCGTGGTTATCCACCTTTCAAGGCTCTACTGGCACCAAAAGCTGCAGAAATCAGAGCTCATAGGCTATCTCAAAGAAGAACTTCTGATTCCGACGATCGTGCTGTTCGGCTCTTTCTCGAAGGCAGAAGTTGCTCCAAATTCGGATATTGATATAGCAGTCTTCACAGCAACAAAGAAGCGCCTGGATCTGGAAAAATACGAAAAAAAACTAAAAAGAAAAATCCACGCCCTCCTCTTTAAAGAAAGAGAAGATGTAAAGAATAAGGGGCTGTTGAGCAACATCCTCAACGGATACAAAATAAGCGGTGAGTGGTAACCATGGACTGGAATCAGTGCCTTAAAAAAAGGATAGCGAAGGAGGTAAGCAAAGACAAGTCCAAATCCGCTTCATTTAAGGAGATCATTGACGTTAAAATAAGATCAGCAGGCGTTCTTCCAGAAGACCTTTACTATGCTAAAATCGTCCTCCTTTATGATGCGTTGAGAACCTTGCTGGAGATTACAGCTTTACAAGAAGGCTACAAGATATACAATCATGAGTGCTATACTGCATTTCTGAAAGAAATCCTGAAGATGTCAAAAGAAGGGGATCTATTTGACGAACTGCGAAAAGTAAGAAACAACATTAATTATTATGGAATGCAGCTCTCCCACCAAGAAGCCAGCGAAGTCATAAAACAACTAAAAGCGTTAATACTCAAATTCAAATGAGAAACAAGCACACTTTAACTAAACCAAGCAGAAAATCCCAGATAACCCTCTTCATCATCCTCGGCATAGTCATCTTCATGATCACAGGATTTCTCCTCTACCTCACTTCGCTCAGGACATCTCAAGTAGGAAGCCAGGCAGAGCAAAGCTTTTCAGACATTGTTGAAGCAACCCCAATCCGCTCCTACATCACTTCCTGCCTGAAGAAGACAGCTGAAGATGCTTTGATCTTGGCTGGAAGGCAGGGAGGAGTGATATTCGAGAATCAGGATGGCGTGTTTCGATTTATTGATCCGTCGATTTATACGAGTAATGGTGCCCGCGCCATAGGAAATGACTATCTCCCCTACACTATTGATGGCACCGAGTATAACGTCAATTTTGATGTTTCAATTCCGGAAGAAGGAAAAGAATGGCCTCTTGGCCTCAAGAGGTTTCCCAAACTCTGCTCTGAAGCAGGCCTTAATCCGAAAACAAGCACTACTGACCTCAGCCATACCTGTACAGGCGAACTGTATGCAACTGATTCTAATGCAGCAACCATCCAGAAAGCGCTTGAGTCGTATATTGCTGCCAAACTCCCTGAATGCGTGGACTTCAATGCAATCTCAGAATCAGGCATTACAGTAGAGCCAGCAGGAGACTTAAAAGTCGGAGTCCTTTTTGGAGAAGATGATGTTTTGATACTTTCAGAATACCCAGTCAAATTCTCTCCTCAAGGCGAGCCTCCAGTCACAAAAGACGTTCAGATAACGCAATCCCTTCCGATCAGGTTCAAAAAAATCTACGAAGCTGCATACTACCTCTCAGCCAAAGACAACACCGACGTAAGTTTTGATGTCACCACCACAGATTCCCATAACTGCCCACTCAATTCTCTCAGCAATGGGCAGATTGCAACTACACTGGATCAGCTATGCTTAAAACTAGGTTCAGACTCAAACAGCATAGAAGACGACATGCATATAGAAAAAATTACAGACCTCTGTCATAACTGTGATCTTAACACAGACGCAGCCATACTCCACATTACAGATCCTCAATCAACAATCACAGGACAGCCTTATTCTTTCTATTTCGCAGTCCAGAACAGGCCGCCATACTTGAACATCGATCCAACTACACTTCGAGACGTAATTGAAAGAAACACTATAGATCTTACCACATACATCACATTTGGTGACCCAGATGGGGGAACAACTACAGTTATCCTTTCAGGAGGCCCCCCAGGATTTACAAACTTAACTTATGGTAGCAGCCAAGGCGATGCTGGGTATTACACAATGACAGTTACTGTGGAAGATAGCAATGGCCATCAGGTTACTGGCCAAATCCAGATCACAATTAACTGCCCCTCCGGAAACAACTGCTGCATACAACCCACTCCACCACCCACACAAACTGGCACATTTTACCTTAACGATGGAGCCTCCTGCGGTGCCTGTATGACGTGCCGCCCAAAAACTTGCGTTACAACTTCCCCTCCAGCAATCACCGATTGTATTCCCTCCTATTCCTGTGATTCAGCCGGCAACACGTACAGTTCCAACTATGCCTTATCAGGCGCATCTTGCTCTGATAACAGTGGTGCCACCGGCACCTGCGACGGCAATGGTAACTGTGTACACCCTCCCTAAATCCGCAATACTCTGGGTTTTGACTCTTACTAAGTATGTAATAATCTTATTTAATAAGTAAATAATCATAAATATATTCAATGATATGAGGCAATAATTAAATATACTAAATAATCATCTTCTTACTGATACTTACTCAATCTTATTCTATCTTACTCAATAATCTTTTCATATTCAAACCGCAACATTTATATATTACTAGATACGTAATCATACAGCAGAATAAGAGGGATAAATGCCAAAAAGAGGTTACGTACATTTTCCTATTTCTTTTAGTCGGGGGAATCAAATGCAACATCCTCCTCCAACATGAAAGAACGCATCACCATCACCTTAGACAAGGAACTTCTCGAATGGGTTGACCAGCAGATAGCAAGAAAGCTCTTTGCAAACAGAAGCCATGCCTTTGAATATCTTATCAAAAGAAAGCAGGAGGAGGAGCATGGGTAGGCTGAAACTCCTCGCTCTTCTATTATTTTCAGTGCTGGTAATACAATCCTCGCTTGCCGCAGTCACAACCCAGGAAAAAGCAGAAAGAACCGCCTTATATCAAGCCCCTTCAGTGCTTGGATGCTGTGCAAATCCACTGATAGCAGAGGAAATTCCAACAAAATACTGCAATAATAACCCTCTTCAACAGCTAACTGCAAATCTCTGCTGCCCCACAAATGGAGCATACGATACCGCATCAACAAACGACTTTTACCCAGAGAGCCAAACCGACTGCTTTCAAAACTTCTGGAACTCCGCCTCTGCTGGCGGATGCCAGAAGTTCACTGACCCCGAAAACGGAAAATGTATCTCCGGATGCTGCAACGATGCAGGAGCCTGCAGCGGAAAAACAAGGAACGTCTGTGAAGGCGCCAGCACTGATGCAGCTCCAAAATACTGGGCGTTAGGGTTTCCCGAAACCAATAGGGATTCAAGCCGTCCAACAAATCCCTGTTACAACACTGAACATGCAACGCTGGAAGGAGAAGAATTTGCTGCATGCGCTCCAAATAACCAAATCGACTGTGGATCCATCTCAAGAAGCGACGCTTGCAGAAACTCAGCCTGTTTCTGGTGCGGCTCTGGCGGCACAGGAACCTGCACAGACTCCTGCTCAACATGCTCAGAAGGCCGAACCTCCACAAGCAATGAGCATAACTGCGTTGTTCCAACGACCGACATTACAACAAGAGGGGACGAGACATCAACATCCTGCACAAATCTACCAGAAAACTCATGCACAACAACCACAGGCTGCGCCTGGTGCGGCTCTGCAAATGACAATGAAGGAGGATGCATCGCAAGCACAGCATGTAATACTTGCCAAGGAACTTCTGCTCCGGTTGGTGGTAGATGTGTTGCTCAATGTTCAGATACCATAGACAATGATCATGATACCAGACCAGATAGTGATGACCCTTGCTGTTTCAGTACTAATCCAACTTATGACCCCAACAACGAAGCCTGCGAGCCTCAATGCCCGACAGATGGAAGAACAACGATAGGCAGCATTGCTGGAGACGCCTGTAAATGCGGCGGTGTTGTGCGCTTGAAATCACAATATGGAGACCTCTTCTGTTGTGAATCTAGTGCAGGGCAAAACACAGCATCTGCCTGCGGCAACATGGGTATCGTCCTGCTTGTAATAACTGGCAACAACCAGCCTCTTACAAGCTATACAGTGACGGTAAAATCAGGCCAAACCACAATCGACACATATACCTTAAGCCAGGCACCGTATCAAACAAGACCATTGCTCTATGAAACACGCGGCACTGTCTACACTTTTGAAATCTCCGCTGAAGGCTTTAGAACTGGCTCTCAAGATCACACAATACGCTCTTCCGTCTCAACCTTGACTCTCAACCTCGACCAAATCCCCTCTCAATGCAATACAGAATTCCCTATAACATTTACTGCAGAAAGGATTCCGTGCCAGAGCCATATAGCCCTTAACTGGAATTCAGAATGCACCTACCAATCAGCCAGAGTCTTTAGGAAAGTATCTAGCAGCACTTCATACCCAGATCAGCCCATACGAGTCTTAACTTCAACACCAGCTGCTCAGCAGCAAACCCTTACTGATGAAGAAACTCAATGGGGTAATAACTACATGTATAAGATTGTATTTACCTACAACGTTGAGGATACAACAGCCACAGAACCCAAAGAACTCACTCAACAAATCAGCCCTGGAAACAGCATCTGTGGAGGAAAATGCGCTCCAAATCCAACCTCATTCTGCCAACCACCCACAAATCCCCAAGATCCAGCAACCATTAAAGCCACTTGCGAAAATAACGAGCCCGTTACAACAAACTGCGCCACACTTCCCAGTTTCAGCGACGGCATTTGTATCCAAGACAGAACAGCAGGAGCGCTCTGCCACGAAACCGACGCTTGCGCAGCAACAGAAACTCCCTATCCAAACATCCTTGGTTTGTGGTATAATGCCGACACCTGCTTTACAGAAAACGGAGTAAGACGATACTGCTATCTTGAATCAACCAGCACACCGACAGATTCCTGCCAGTCCTGTACCCAAGTCAACTCCTGCTTTGATTACAAATCCCGATCCTCCTGTGAAAGAAACAATTGCCAGGCAGGAACCTGTGAGTGGTCAACAAACTTCAGGTATGCAGAGTTCGGCAAAGGATTCTGTTATAATGCAGAAGAAGAAACATCCGAGCATTGCAATCTCTGCGGAGCAGTTGCAAACGGAGACGCAGAAAATCTCTTCTATAACACCGGCTGCACGCAAACAATCTGCAGCAATCTCGGATCCTGCTTTGCAAATGCAGCAGAGACAGCATGCAATGCCTGCGTGAGGTCACCAGAAGCGAATACAACCACCTGTGAAAGCCTTGCATCAGAATCAGCCTGCATCGGAAGCAGCCAGCACCAAATCACAACACAAGAAGGCTGCTTAAGCGGATTTGACTCAACTCCTAGTTCAGACGCCTGCAGCTTAGGAGTCTGCAGATGGGATGCAGCCAACAGCAGATGCTTCAAAGACGGAAACTCAGACAACACCGCAGAGTGCGCAGGCCTGAGCGATCCAGCGTTCAGCGACTGCAAAAAAGACACAGTAATCCCAACAACAACTATTGCAGATTCCTCCTTCAGATTTAAAGACACTCAGCCATATATCAATTCAGATGGAGCAATCGTAGCCTTCAATATTGAGGACAGTAACACTCAAGGCTTCACCACACATTATGCTTTTGGGACTGGCAGGCTTTGCCCGAAAAATACACTCACGTTAACCTCAAGAACCGGAACTGCAACTGTCACAAAGCAGCAGCTCGAAGCAGCTCTCGGAGAAAACTTCCAAGGCCAGGCAAACCTCTACTACTTCACAATTGACGAATTCCTAAATACAGAATTAATCAAAACAAAGCCAGTCTATGTTGATATCCAAGGGCCTGAAATAACCTTGGCTTTAACCTCAGGAAATAATCCAAGTTCTGCCGTAACCTCAGACTTAAGCATTTCTTTAAGAGTTGATGAAGCATCAACATGCAGTTACCTCGTTGATACTAATCCACAAACAACCCAGGACTCTATTGATCTAAACGCCGGTCAACAACGCGCTTTCACGATACCCCGCATCCAAGACGCAACCTATGAAGTAACTGCAACCTGCACTGATGAGTATGGCAATCAAAACGCAGCAGTAGAAACCATTGAGATCGACAGAGTAAGGATTATTGAAAATGAGCAGCCTGCAAACTACCATCTCTTCAACGAGCAAAGCGATCCGGTTGAGCTCAGCTTTGATACCTCAGACCCGTACAATTGCTTCTTTTCATATGGCAGCATCCGATCAAGGCCATTTGTTCGAACGGATCTCCATTACTCCTACCCTCTGCCCCTTATCGAGGCAACAGAAGGGCCAAACCAAATCAGCATTAATTGTTATGAGGGTACTGATATCCTCGTTGACTCAGACCGGCTTACCTTCACCTTAGATACTTCTCCGCCAACCACCGCAGTCCAACAATATACAGGAGTAAACACTCCAGAAGACTTGACAGCACAATCGTATCACAATCTCAATCTCCTCCTGACCTGTAATGACGGAGACGCTCATAACTACGGTTGTGATGCAATTGCATATTGCATTGCCAACTCAGGTCAAACATGCCAGTTAGCATCCTGGAATATTCTTCCGCCAGGCGAAAGCAGCCTTATTGTAACCCCAATCAATATTCTTGAACTGCAATCAGGCGACGGAGCCTACACCCTCTACTATGCTTCGCGAGACAACCTGCAATCTGACGGTACTTACCCACACACCGAACAAACCAAATCAATCGTCCTTAACCTTGACAATGAAGGCCCAACTATTACAATCACAGCGCCAGCAGCCAATGCCAGAACCGTCAAGCAGGATAGCATAACCCTGTCAGCAGCCTTTGAAGATTCAAGCGACATAAGCTCAGTAATAATCGTTAGGTCGCAACAAGGCACTCAAAACAGCATCTTGAGCCGAGACGAATTTACCAATACCGGGTTCACCAAAACAATCCCTCTTATCCATGGAACCAATACAATCACCATCTTGGTAGAAGATGCAGCAGGCAACAGCGCTCAACAGACAATAACCATCTACAACGACCACACTCCTCCAACAATCTCAGCATTCGAAGTCCTAAACAACGCCAATTCGCCAGTAGATATCACGGTAGCTGACGCAACAGTTGCCTTCTTAGAATACGCAGCACCATCCACAGTCTCAGTCACAACAACAGATCCTGAATGGTCAAACGAGATAGCAGGCGTAACTGCAGTGGTCCATCCAGTTGTTGGTGACGTGAACAATAATGGCGGAATAGATGTAGGAGATTCGTTGTTTATAACCCAGTATCTTGGAGGACGACGCGAGTTATCTGCAGATCAAAGAACTCAAGCAGACGTGAACCAAGACGAAGCAATAAACGATTTTGATTCCCTCCTTATCAGCCGTTATCTAGCTGGCTATGTTCCTCAACTTCCATGTATCCCTGACGATGACCAAGTTACAATAGAAAACAATCCAAACCTGGAAATTAGTTGCCGAGGTGCGTTGCCAGTCTTACAACTCACTCATCAGGGCGATAGCAATCCTTGGACAGCACCTCTCCCCCAAACCCTCCTCGCAGGCTTCTACATGGTCAAAGTCATCTCTGAAGACCAGTTCGGCAACAAGGCAGTCCAAGCGAAGAAGATTGAGGTGCAGGATAATCATGAACCAACCTTCAGTATCCAAATCTACGATGGAGACTCTCCAGTTGGAACAGTTGACCGCGGCACATTCGGAGTCACAATTACACCAACAGAGCAATTACAAGAGGCTCCAGAGCTTTCATTTAGCTTCTCTGATCAAAACCAACAAACTCGAGCAGTCTCAATATCGGATATAACTCAGGTTGCTGATAGCGCCTCACAACACAATCTCTGGGAAGGATCCTTTACAGTATCAAGAGACGATCCAGTCTACCAAAACCTCCGTGATACCCAAGCTACCTTTACCATTGAAGGAAGAGACCTTAACGGCCAAGCAGGAACTACTATTACTAGCGGCGAAACATTTACAATAAGCACTGTAGGAGGAGATACTCCGTCTATCGACTTACCAAGCGAAGAAGTGACTTACACAAATAGCAACAACGTCTTTATAGCAGGGCATACTGCAAATAGGGCAGAAAACGTTCCCGTGTTGATCCAGATTTATGACAGTACAGGAGAAACTCTCTTACAAGAAGAAAGAGATATATCCCGCCCCTCTCCGCAGCCGATAGGAACTGACCGCGCCGTCAACAGACGAATAGATGACAGGACAATACGTCTTGATACAATAGGAATGGATCTTGCTGCCGTTAGACAAGGATCCCTGCAGTTTACTGGTCACGAAAGAACAACAAGAGGATTTTACCAGATTAGCACTGTTAGCAACTGTATTGATGACCAAACACTAAGAACGCGATTATGTGACATCACTGTTGCAGAACCATTTGAATCAGAAAATCTAGCAAATGCAAGGATCTATACTCGCCAATATCCCCAAGGCTGGTTTGGAAAGCCTTTCACCTTGGCTGCAGAAGGGACATATCGTGTGGGTGCAAGAGCAATTGCTGGCAATGTCGAAGGAGGATTTTCTTTGTATTCTGCTGGAACCCCCTTTAAGATCGTCTATGACACTACCTCTCCTATCATCACCTTAGCTCGTCCAACAGGCGGCTTTACTTCTGACGGCACAACAACCATAGTAATCTCAATCACCGATAATCTTGCAGGAGTCAAAGCAGAGGATATAATCTTTACTTTTGACGGAAGCACAAAAACAGTCGGCGAATCCAACAGCAATGTCGCGTATCAAGCAGATCCAGCAAAAAGAACAATCACCTTGACATATTCAGCTGATACCAACGAACTTAAGCAATACCCGATTACCGTTATTGCAACTGACCGCTCAGGGAAGCGGGTTGAGCAAACACTAGTAATTGCGCGTGTGGATGCACTGGTTCAGCCAAATCTCTTCTTTGACCCAGGATTCTCAATGGACAGGGTAAACACAAATGCAGGTCTGGGTACTGCCCCTAATAATCATGTCTACACACAAACTGCAACACCAACCTTCATCCTCTCCTTTGATGGAGACATCCAAGGTCTTAGTATTAATTCTCTTGCAGTTGTAGAGACAACTGACCGAGTAGAAACCGAATATCCAGTCACTTCTGGCAGCGGGCGAGCTACTCTAAGCAACCCAGTCTCCAGAATAGACGGTTCTGCAGGCCGGGTTCTAAGTCCAAACACTCTCACAGCCCTTCTCGACAATCCTCTTGTAGGATCAACAGTCACGCTTAATGTTGGGGATAGCCTTGAAATCAGGGGCCATGGCTACCCTGCTGCCTCTGTAGCCGGCAAAAGAGTCGATGTCTTTGAAGGCAACCATCGAGTTGAAGACGGGATTGTGGAAAACGTGCATCCTACTCCCCTAACTACCACCACAGCCTCATCCTTCTTTGAACAAGTTCCAAGGCTCCGCTTCTTACAGCCAGGAACCTATGAAATCAGGTTTGCAGTCAGAGACACACCATTGGCTGCTCCTGCAGCAACTCCTATCCACTGGAGTGAACCAGCCACCTTTACCGTCCATGTTGAGCCATGCAGAAACCCTGTTGCTGCAAACAACATCCTCAACAATCCAAATCTTGGGTTCCCAATCTGCTTCACTCCAGATGTCTTCCCAGGTCTCGCCCTTGCGGAAAAAGAATACACTCTTCGCGTCACAGCAACAGTCCAGAAGGACGGCGCTCCTGTTACAAAACAAGTTGACCTTCCCTTCAAAGTCGACCTTACCAATCCAACACTTGAAATCACAACTCCTAATCCGCAGCCGACGAATCATCTGGCAGGCAATAATCTTGCTCTCAGCTACAACGACGCTAACCTTTTCAGGATGAAGATAAATGGGGATGTTGAGCAAGAAATCAGGAAATACGAGACTCAGTTAACAACACCGTCTGTAACTAATGGTCTCCGCTCACTAACTGAAGCCATTGCGCTAACAGGAGATGGAGACACGCCAGGAGATAAAACCGTCAGCGTCGTCCTAAAAGACAAGGCAGGAAGGACAAGACAACAAACCATTGTCTATGCCTATAATGCACAAGCAGTGCCTCTTACAATCACTTCTGTAACAAGGACAGATGATGTAGGGATTACTAGGATCTTAGATACCCCCCTTACTTACAAAACAAATAACAATCCATCCTTTACAATCCGTGTTGCGGGAACTTCAGCCCAGGATCTGCGCTCACTAACAGTCGTATCTGAGGGTTCCCAAATCTCTGCAACAATTCTTGCAACTAATCCAAAGAGCTTTAGCATCAGCATTCCTATATCATCCACGACACCTAATTCAAACCACAACCACGGCACGGCATATACCTTTGCCCTCACCGCAACAGACACCTTCGGAAATACAGGACCAACCACTCTGGTCATCGTCAGAGACACAAGAGGACCGATAGCTACCTGGACTGGAGATCGTGACCCGGTCGACGACAACATAATCTACACAGATGATCCAAATACGCCCATTGTTATCGGCACCAATGAAGATACACAATCCTGTACATACCGTTGGGATGATGACACTGTTGAATACCCCATGGATCAATCCGCAACTAATCAGCGCCAATTCACCTACCATCCAAGTCGAGGAACCACGCTTCCTGATGAGGATGGAACATACCCAGTCCACATTACGTGCACTGATTCGTCTGGCAACCAAGAAACAACAGATCTAACAATTGTTCTGATACGTGAAGCTCCTACAATCGTAATTACCCTGCCCGGCGTAGTGAACACAAATTCAGTAACAGCTACTGTAACGACCTCAAATCTGCCAAGCTATTGCTACTACAAACGCCGAAACCAAGAAGATTCTGAAAAAATAACACTGGATAGTCCAAACGGAAGACAGCATACCACAACAATCAGTAACCTCGCTGAAGGTCCAAACGCCTTTGAGATTTGGTGCGTTGGGTTAAATACAAGAGCAAGCGATCGCCAGCAGAGGACAGTAACCTACCAGACAGGACCATTAACAATCACTGGCCGAGCAGATATGACCGCTCCTTCAGCAACTCCTACAGTCCACGTGGACACAAACAAACAAGCATCATGCAGATATAATCTGAATACCTGCACCGTGTCTCCGGCAGTTTATGCACAATTTAACGCAGGTAACCAAATATCTTCCTCCAATAACCTTGAGCACGGTCCCGCCATTGTAACTTTAAGCATCGACGGAGAACAAAAAGTATGTATTGCTTGCCGGGCAACCCAACCACCCGCAGAAGAGCAAAGAGGAGAGTTTACTCTTATTAGGAACACTGTTGCCCCAACCTTCGGCATACAAATCCAAGGAAATCAGCCTCAATTACAAGGCAAGCCTCTTTTGAGGTCAGGGCCATCGTATACTGTGCATATCATCCCAAGTAAAACAATCCAGCGGCCAACAGCATTTTCTTATACCATAGGAGGCACTATTCTTTCTCTCTCCTCGATAAACCCAATCGCAAGCAGCATTAACTGGCAAGGCACTTTTACAATTCCGGCAACACCTTCCTATAACCAGGAGGCCGCAACTTTCACCATCTCCGCCACCGACACCGCAGGCAACGCAGGAACCCAAATCATTTCTGGAGCACAATTCTGGATCGACACAGCACCGCCAACATTCACATGGCAGAGCATATCGCCAACTACCATCACAAGCCTTGCAACACCAGTAACAATAATCTTTGACACAAGCATAGACACAGTCCAAAGTTCATTACAGCTTTTCCTTAAAGATAGAAACAACGACTACATACCACTCCAAGTCACTACTCGGCCGATTGAGCAAGAAAATACTGATATAAAAAGATTCCAGATTACCTTTAACTTGCCAACTAACCTCAAGGATCCAGTCCAAGGAAAATTGGAAGGCAGCGACCTTGCAGGAAACTTCAGGAGCTATGAATTTACACCCTCTGGTTTCATCGTTGACACACGCCCGCCTGAATTTACTGACGCCACAAGAACTCCTGCCCCAGGCTCAATCATCGGAAATCAGAAGCCAACAATTGGAATCACCTTCTCAGATGCCCGAGGCATTGATACATCAAGAACCAGCCTGGCGATAAATGGCAATCCCCTCTCTTCAACCCAGTTTACCATAGAAACCTTGCTGAGTGGAGAAAAAAGACTCGTCTTCACCCCAATCACAGAGTTAAAGGATTTGGTTGGCGCAGAACCACAAACCCAAGGCAGCTTAACCTACTACAGATTTGATGTTACTGTACAGGTAACTGTCTACGACCAATCAGGAAACTCCAACACAGCATCATGGACTTTCACCATTGACACCAGAGTTCCAAACCAGCCAGAAATATTTGTCTTTAAGCAGCATACCCAAGCAACAGCAAATACTTGGGATCAGCTTACACTTTTGGCAAACGCAGAATCTCCTGCCAGGAATGGCAACTCAAATCTCTGGTATCTTAACCAGAAAAACGCTTATATCAAAGCAAGCTTTGAGCAAGGTGCTTCTGTAACAGGCATCACTCTCCCAGAAAACAACCACCTTACCCAAGATGATTCAAGACTCATCAGGGGTCAGAATGGGCAACCAGTATCTGGTGTCCAATTCATCCATCTGCAAGAAATATCAGCCTCACCTTTGAATGCCCCAAGCGAAAACGACTACACCATCACAATCAAGGCAAAGAAGGAAATCTCAGGGATCGCTCCTGCTGATCTCCCGGAAGGAATCTACCCTTTCCACCTTGCTGTTGATACAAATCCGCCAAGGCTTCCAGCACCAGGAATCACTAACCTTGTGCCAGGCACGCGGCCAGATGAAGCACAGCAAACTTCCTGGCTGACAAGAAGCAGGCAGCCAACAATCAGCGGCTGGGCTAGAGACAATTTCTTCAATTCGATCTCCTTGACCTCAGGGCAAACATCGTATGCGGCTCTGACGAGGACTACCATTGAATGTGGAATGAGGACAACTGCACCTCTGGTAATCGAATGTCCTTACTCCAAGCAGATTAGCCTTTCTGCAAACACCCCACATACAATCAAAATCACTGCATCAGACAAGGCAGGCAACTCCAGAGATGCTGACATCATAATCACTACTGATAACACTCAGCCTTCCCTCCAGATAACAAATATCGAAGGCGCAGTGAACATCGGAACCGCAGCAGTCCCGAACTGGGTAACCAAAGAAAATTCTGTCACTGTCAAAGGCACTTCAGAGTCGGGAGCAACCATCAGAGTAAGATCGATATTCTCTGGGGCAGAGCAAAGTTCCACGCAGCAACAAATTGGCGATATCTTTGCTTATCCGCTTGAAATCGATGCAAGGGGGCAATTAGCTCCGGGAAATGGCTTAACCGCAATCCCAACCCAAATCCCAATCGGCTCAGTAATAACCCTCAAAAACACAGATACCTTATCCTACCAAGTTACTGTAACTGGCCTAGCAACACCGCAAACATTTACCCTCGCAACTAACGCCGAACAGCGGATCACGCTTCCAGGAACTATCGGAGCCCAAATCACCATCACCACAGCCTATGTTGGTGTTGAAGACGCTCTTCTTGATACCAAAACATTCACTATCCGCAATCTCAAAACAGACTTTAGCGTCCCAATAGCACTCTTCACCAATGCTCCAGAAGGCGTTGCGCAAACACTCCAAATTACCGCAACCGACACTGCGGGCAATCCAACACCAAGGTCGCTTACAATAAGAAGAGATGCAACTCCTCCAACCATAACGATTCCAGAAGCATATGCAGATAACCCAACCTTCGGAAGCAACATACAGCAGTTCACAATAACCTTGAATGATCCTTCTGGAATAGATCCGGCTTCAATACAAGTAAAAGAGGGAACCACAAACATCCCCTTCACACCCAATAACCAAAATAATCCAACCTCAATAACTATCTCTCCGCAAACACCATGGTCTAATGCTGTTCATACTCTCACCATAAACGCGCGGGATAGAGTAGGAAACGCAGCAGCTCAAGCAAGTTTAGGATTCACCATTGACTCAGTTGCTCCAACAGCCACCTTTGCGTTTGCTCCTGTTCCGAATGATGTTGCAGGCACAAAATACATCACAACAACCGCAGCAGCATCCTCAACAACAGTCACAGCAACCTTCAGTACATCTGTAAGGGACGTAACCCCAACACTCACTTGTGGATCGCAATCACCAGCCATAACCGCCAACCCCCTGCCTCCTGAGAGCCAAACAATCTACACAATACCTCTCACTAACCTTCCCCAAGGCTCATGCACCCTTACAGTCAGAGCAGCAAGAATAGACACCGGAACTCAAGGAACAGCAACGCAGCAATTCATAGTTGACACGCTTCCCCCAAGAATAGTCATCAGTAATCCTCAATTAGATGCCAGCAATCATGCGAATTCCAATGAGGAATTCATCATAATCTCAGGCAGGATTGAAGGAGAGACAGGACCCGTTACTGTTGCATTATCTGAGAGGTCACAATCAGCCGCAGCAAACTCAGACAACGATTACGAATTCTCCTTTGCAGATGTTGCTCTCGTTACAGGAAACAACCAATTCACCATCACAGCAACCGACTCAACCAGCCACCAAGCGACAAGACCATTCACCATCTCCGCAGACTTCACAGCTCCAGGAATCACGCTTGGTGCAATAACCCAATCCCAAGGCACACTCACAATCCCTTTCACCTCAACCGAGCCATTGAGAATGTTTGATGGCAATGAACAACTCAGTGCTCCAGCTCCTAGAATCACCCTCACCCAAGGAAGCGCGGCACCAGTGCAAATTTCAGCCGATATTGTCACTCCCGGAACAGCAACCACCACAAATTTCCCATACACTGCAGCCTTCACCCTTCCTGCAGACCTTGACGGCCAATACTCTCTTGCTCTCAGCAACCTTCGTGATGCAGCAGGCAATACAGGCCAGGCTGCTCAATCTAATGTTGCTCTGGATACAACGTATCCAACAATAACCATCACAAGCCCGCAGGCAGGTGCAGTAATCAGCGACACAACCCCAACAATCTCAGCAACCATCACAGACACATCAGGAATAGCTACAACAGATGCAAATAAGCCAGCCATAAGCCTTGACGGCCAATCACCAATACGCTTAACACCCTCAAACAATCAAATCTCCTACACACCAACCACAGGCCTTGCTTCAGGCCAGCATACCGTAACAATAACTGCAACAGACGCCAAAGGCTTCTCCAGCACAGCAACATCAACCTTCACCATCGACACAGAAGCCCCATCGCTCACAATAAGTGAGATTGAAATAGTAGGCCTAGACCAACTTACGATATTTGATCACATAACTCGGGCATTTGTAACCAGAAACACTCCGAATTTGCAGATCCGCATCACAGGAACATCATCAAAAGACCTAGCTTCCATTGACCTCCCAGCAGAAAGCGGTGTAATAACCGAAGTTCAAGAAACTCTTGGCCCCAATCATAGAGACTTCACCATCACAGCCGCGCTTCCATTCACAACAGGAAATCAACATGCCAGAGGCTTTGCCAAAACCTTCACCATCACAGGAACCACCCCAGCAGGCCGCCCAGGAACAGTGGACTTCACAATTGTCAAAGACAACATTGGCCCAACAGCAACTCTCACCTCTCCATCAACAAGAGCAACCTCAAGCCTCACTCCAAGCCTTGTATTCACAACAAATGAAGTGGCAACATCATGCAACATGCGCTATAACTCATTTGACGGAGCAGAGCACACAGCCTCTCTTACCCAGGAAACCGGAGAAAGGTTCTCGCACACAATCCAAAATACATTAGCGCAAGACGACACAACCACACTTACAGTCGCCTGCACTGATATATTCAACCAGGAAAAAGAAACCAGCATCAATCTTCTCGTTGATACCAGAATCCCCTCAATCACAGACGTAACACTCACCAACGCCAATTTTGCAGATCTGGCTGAATCAACTCAAAGCTCCAAATCCTACATCCTCTTCACAGGAGTAGCCACAACAGGATTCCAAGTTTACGCAGATCAGGAAGTCATCTGCAGCTATATCACAGGATCAAGCACTCCAAGGCAAATCGGAGATACAACGTATGCAAACTCGAAATCAACAGGAACTACAATTTCCCAGCCCCTGGCAACCACAGAATACATTATCACCTGCACAAGCAAAGCAGGCCTTGAATCAGCTCCCTACACCCTTCGCATAACCAGGCCCGCATCTTACCAGCTTCCCATTTCCATAATCTCCCCCACAGCCCAATTCCTGAACAGGCAGACGGCAGCGAACATTGTAGTCTCAACACCCCGGCCAGCAGCTTGCCAAGCAATCTACAGTGGAACGACTCCATCAACAATCACCTCCTTAACTTCCAACTCCCAAAACGAGCATACTGTTGCAATGGAAGCAGCCGTAGGAAAGACAAGGCCTCAATTTGAAGCAGCAGGAGCAGCCTACACAGTCTCAATTAATTGCAGAGCCATAGTGGGGGCCCAAGGCATTAATCCCAACACAATCCAAGTTTCCTTCACTACAGACTTCACCCCTCCTGCAAAGCCAGTCCTTTCAACATCGCAGCCTATTGTCAGAACTGAAACAGCAGCCATCTCAGGAACCATTGATTCAGACGTTGTAAAGGTTGAGATTTACAGGAAAGAGGCAGGCACATCAGGAACACCAACCTTAGTCAAGACCATAACCATAACTGCAGGAACAACATTTTCAGATACGATAGAACTCTTAGCAAGCAAGAACAACACCTTAACAGCAATTGCCTATGACCGCGCAAATAACCCATCAGAACTCTCAGACCCGGTCCATATCATCCAGACCCAGGCAGGCCCAACAATCACTGCAGTCGATCCTGCAACAGGAACGATTCGCAACGCAGTCTCCATCATCAGGGCAACACTCATACCGCATTTAGCAACTCCCATCTTGGAGTCAAGTTCCTCGATACAACTCAGAAACGCAGCAGGCCAAATCCCCGGAACAACACATCTGACCGCAGAAAACATTCTCGAATTCACACCGTCCTCGGCATTAGCCAATGGCCAATACACAGCAACAATCCACGCAGAAGACATCCTTGAAAACTCCAATGAAGCAACAACATCCTTCACCACCGACAGCAGGGCTCCGGTATTCACCCTTCAGTCACCTACGACAAGGATAAGTAACACAAGAACAATCAGCGTCGCAGGAACAGTCACCTCTCCCATCACTTCAGCAACAATCACTGCCTCAAGCCTTGTCATGACGGCAGCAAACGGAACAATTACAGTGCACTCGCTCACCAGAACAGCGGCAGGAGCCTTCACAACATCAGTAACCCTCCCACAAGACGGCGCCTATACCTATTATGTGAACGCAACAGACTCGTTAGGAAACCGCGGAGTTTCTGAAACATCTGCAGTCACAATAGACACTGCAGCCCCTCAGCTTTGCTTCACGATCGGCGAAATAACTATATGCCCCGATGCTCAGGCAGCAATAGGAACATGCACAGACTCTGACGGCTTGGACTACAATTCCAGAGGTTCAGTTGCTATCAACGCAAACAGCTTCAACGACACATGCTTCAATACAAGAATCCTCCTTGAACAGGCCTGTTCAGGAACAAGCAGAACCCAGAGAGGCATTGAATGCCAAAATGGCTGCTCTCAAGGAGCGTGCATAGCCTCATGAAACCAGCCATCCTTGTATATTTTGTACTGTTCGCAACTGCAGCTATGCTCGCCTCAGCCCAGACAGCCCCAATTACTATCTACGAACAGCAACCTGAGATAGGCATTGCATTCAGCGAACCTATAAACCCAGCCTCCCTTACCCCCCAGCAAACAGTCCGCCTCGTCAATTCCACCAATGCGCCGTTTGCAGTGGAGTTTGTCCGCTCAGTCCAAGATATCCTCTTTGTCTATAGGCCTGTTGCGTCATTGCGGCCTGGTTCCTATACCTTCACAGTCCATGCAATTGACTCCGCGAACAACCCAGTCGAGGAACAGCTCAGCTTCAATGTTGTCATCCCCCCAATTGACATCTCAATAAGATCTCCAAGATTCGGCTATTCCTCTGTATTCGCATTCCCAGTCACAATCAACCTGAGCAGGCCAGCCTACTGCAAGTGGTGGGATCTCTCCTCAGAAAACTTTGACCTTTACCAGGAATTTGACACACCAAGATCAGCAGCCCTGCAGCACACCATCACCTCCTTTTCCCTTGAGAATGTTGCAAGCCAGAATGGTGTCTTCTCAAGAAGCCTGTATGTCAAATGCAATGACCTTACAAGAGGAGAAATGAGAGACCAGTCTTTCACCATTATCGTAGACCAGACTCCTCCAACTCTAACCCTCCAAACCTCCTATCCAGACAACTTCATCGCAGACCTTCCTACAGATGCCCAGCTGATTGCAACCACAAACGAGGATTCAATCTGCAAATACGGAAACAACATTGACGGCTTTGATGCCATGCTTCCCTTTCCTTCATTCACAGCAGAAAACTACTCAACCAGAAGCACAGCTCCTCTTTCTTCAATAATCACAGAAGACCAGAGGACATATTACATAACCGCAAAGTGCAAAAATAAGGCAGGTCTCATAACAGAGCAGCCTGCAAACATCAGCATCCGGGTCAATACCTCAGTTCCATTAGCCATCCTCTCAACTCAGGTTGAATTCCCTGCACTGGCAACAGCAAGGCTTATTGCAAATACAAACAAAATCAGCCAGTGCACCTATTCAAGCAATTCTTCAAACCCATTTGTCAACATGCCCTCCACAGGAGGAAGGTCGCATTCAGTGACTATAGCCGAACTCAGCCAGGGCAGCCATTCCTATATCCTCAGATGCCTTCGCGGCCAGTACAGCGCTGAAGCAACCATCTCCTTTATCATTGACACAACTGCTCCAGTTATCACTCTGGTTGATGATTCAAATCCTGATCTTCCTGACAGGCCGCAGTTCACAGCCTCGAACAGAAGGCTCCATGTCAGGGTTGAAGCAAGAGACAACGAATCGCAAATAGTGCTCTACAATTACACCCTCTACAAAAGCTCAGCAGTCACAAGAGACTCTCCGATATCAACAGCCCAGGATTCTTCTCCTGAATTCACGATGACAGGCCTCAGCCTCAACAACTCCCAAAGGTATTTCTTCAGGGTTGAGGCAAAGAACGGAGCAAATCTCTGGAGCACAGCAAGGGACAGCGATGGAATCACTGTTGACACATCCTTATTGCCTGAACAGTGCACCAACCAGGTGAGAGACGCTGGCGAAATTGGTGTTGACTGCGGCGGAATCTGCTCAACAGGCTGCGGCCTTGGCCAGGAATGCGCAGACAACGCAGACTGCACTTCAGGATTCTGCTACCTTTCCGGATCCAGAAACAGAGGAACATGCGCAAACACAACCTGCACAGACAGGAGAGAAGGGCCTCAGGAAACAGACATCGATTGCGGCGGAGTCTGCGTTGATCTCGAAAAGAAGTGCTCTGCCGGAAAGAAATGCAGCCGCGACTCAGACTGCTCCAATGGAGAATGCCTCAACCAGAGATGCGGAGGATCAGATTCAGGGGCTCCAAGCCTCTGCAGCAATGGAAGGATCGACTTAGATGAGATGGGAACTGATTGCGGCGGAGTCTGCGTTACCTTCGGGAAGAAATGCCCTGTT
Source organism: Candidatus Nanoarchaeia archaeon (assembly GCA_035290625.1). Lineage (NCBI taxonomy): Archaea > Nanobdellati > Nanobdellota > Candidatus Nanoarchaeia > Candidatus Nanoarchaeia archaeon. Next base: position 6,063 of record DATDTY010000022.1, on the reverse strand, counting down.
GATACACCCTGCCAGTACAACAGCGACTGCATGAGCAATTCCTGCCAGGCAAGCTTCTGCAGCCAAAGCTCTGATAATGATGGGGATGGCATAGAAAATGATCTTGATAACTGCCCGGCAAACTCAAATCCCAGCCAGGAGGACCTTGACAACGATGGAATCGGAGATGCCTGTGATAAGGACAAGGATGGAGACGGAATGGATAACAGCTGGGAAACTCAAAATAACCTCAACCCCTCTGATCCCGCAGATGCAGCCCTTGATCCAGACCAGGACGGCTTGACGAATTTTGAAGAGTTCAGGCTCGGAACTAATCCAAACCAGGAAGACACTGACGGAGATGGCTGGAATGACAAGGATGAAGTTGATGCAGGAACAGACCCTCTTGATCCAAATTCCAAGCCCGCATCAGCCCTCTTCTGGATTACTATGTTCTCAGTTCTCACCTTAGTTGGAGTCGGAGCAGCATTTGGCTACTTCTACTATGAGCGGACAAGGCTCCATCTCTCCCCCAAGAGAGCCCTGCCTCCGCTGCCAGGCCTAAGGCCAGTTCCTCAAAAAGTAACTCCTATCTCAAAGGAAATCCAGAAACACCGCCAGCAGATGCGCCAGAGCCTCTTTGGCGATTTTGGGGCGCCATTCAGGCCATCAAAGCCAACCCTAAAGCCTGAAGCAAAGCAAGAGCCTGAGAAATGGGTTGATCTAACAAAGCATGACATCTTCACAAAGCTGCCGACATCTGAGGCTAAGGGAGACATCTTTTCAGAACTCAAGAAATTTGCAGAGGGCCAGCTTCCAAAGCCAACTCTTCCCTCTGAGCAGAAGATACAGAAGCCAGTTCCAGAGAAACCAAAGATAACAGAGAAACAGCCTGAAAAGCCTCAGCCGCGAAAGATAGCAATGCCAGAAAAACCCGTCCTTCCAAAAAAGCTGTCAAAAAAGCCAACCCAAAGGGCATCTCAACAACCAAGGCGAAAGGCAGTAGCAAAGGTAAAACCAGCAAAAGCAAAGCCTCAAAAAAGGAAGAAGCGATGAGGAGAGCAGAGATTACAGGCACAGTACTCGGCTATGTTATTGCTGCGATCATCTTTGCCATGATTCTTCTCTATGGCTACAAGATTGTCTTCAAGTTTCAGAATGACGCAGACCGCATAACCTCAACACAGCTTGCAGTTGACCTGAAAGCAGCTGTGAAGAAGATAGGGGCAGACTTTGGAACCATAGATAAAAGGGAATTAAAGCTGCCTTCTGGAATTACAAAGGTTTGCTTTTTGGATATGTTCTGGGCATCTGATCCAGATAACGATCCAGACCCATCATCAGGCCCCAAGCAGGGAATATGTGATTCAGGAAACCTCGATTACCATATCGGCATCTGCGATGCATGGAAAAGCGCAACATCAAACGAGGGAGAAAACGTCTATCTCCTCAATCAAAACGACATTGCCTCAGATCCCATTGACGCAGGCCCCATTAAAATCGTGCTTGATGATACCACTAACGGATATGACTCCGCCCAGCAGCATTACCTCTGCCTCCCAACCCTCAACGGAAAGGTTGAGATCAAGCTCAGAGGACTGGGGGATAGTGTTGAGTTATCTGAATGGCCAACTTAACTTAAGCAAAGGTATAGTAAAGGCAACAAATAATTGAGCATAAATTATTGCCTTTACTTATTACGAACGGGCAACAATTGCTCAATTATATTTGCCCGTGAGTATAGGATATGATGGAAGGTGTCTATTTATGTCCAAAGCAGTTATCGACATACAGCTGAACTGGATCTTTATAATCATCGTAGGAGGAATCATCCTGCTCTTCTTTTTCACCCTTGCCTCAAAGCAGAAGGATGTAGCAGAGACAAAGATTGCAAGGACAGTAAGGTTTGACTTAAGCTCGATCTTCACCTCATCAAAGGTCACAGCAGGCTCAGCATCTTTAATCAGCATCCCGAATATAGGCATCTCTTATGACTGCGCAGGCTACAGCATTGGAGGAATCAATCCAGTCAAGCCCCAGGTCGCTTTTTCTCCCTCCCTCTTCAAAGGCTACCAGCTCATGGCATGGACATTGGATTGGAGCATGCCGTTCAGAATTGCAAACTTTCAGTATATCACAAGCCCGAATGTGAGGTATATCATTGTGGATGATGGCGCCAGCACTACTGTGCAAAGCAAAGCAGACAAAATCTACAACCTTCTTCCTGAGCAATATATCCAGGAAAGAGGCGAAAGAAAGCCATTGCTGGCGAAAGAACTCGTAACAGATGCTACTGCTCTGAATAATATTCAAAACCTCAATAACTACAAAGTGAGGATTGTTTATTTTACAGTGCCTCCTTCCCCCCTTCCTTCAATCCCCCCTGCCCTCGTTTCAATGGAAGACGAGGATCTTACTGCTCTTTTTATTGATGGAGAGATTGAAGGCGCAGGCGAAATAAAATTCTACCAGAAAAGTTCGACTGGATGGGCTCAGGACGCAGGTATAGAGAATCCAAGCGCAACCACGTACTATTTAGGAACCCCATCCCTCTTAGGAGCCATCTTCTCCGACGACATTGACACCTACAACTGCAACATGAGAGAAGCTTACAAGGTATTAGACAAGGTTGCAGAGATCTACAAAGAAAGGACCAGCTCTCTTAAAACCGCAATGACTACCGCAACCAGAACAAATTGCGCAACCGAGCTAGGCAATGCCGAAAACAAGTTAACTACTATTATTGCTGCCAACAAAAACCTCATTGGCGTAACTGCTCCGCAAGGAACAGGAAATCTAGGTACAATAAAAAGTGAAGCCGATGGCCTGAAATCCACCAACACCAACCTCCAGCGCCTCTCCTGCCCTGAAGTGTATTGACCAAAGGAGCTTTTGATTGCCCGGAAACAAGAAAACTCCAATCATTGAGAAGAAACCAATTCAATAAAGAGAAAAAGCGATTAATAATAGCCATTAAAAATATACAACCCATAAAAAATAATCATTGGAAGCCAATATAATCCCAGTCAAAAGTCTAATGAAAAAGTAATGAATAACAATCATAAGGGCAAGCAATGAACTCTAGCATACTCTCAATCAATAAGAACGCCCAATTGAAGATAGGAGAGACAATCGCAATCCTCATCGTCTTCTTTATGCTCCTTGTCCTTGGAATCTTCTTCTACATCGGAGTCCAGCAAGCCACTTCGCAGAAATCCTTTGAGCGCGAGTCAGACATCTCTGCGATAGAGGTTGTCCAGAAAGCCTCAAATCTGCCGGAACTGCAATGCAGCTCAGGAAATGATGTTGAAGATAACTGCATAGACATCTATAAGCTTGCTTTCTTAAATCAGTCCATCTCTGACCCAAGCTCACAAGAGCATTATGCTGGCATCTTTGGCTTAAGCAAAATAGAAGTAAAGGTCCTCTCTCCAACTCATGATGACTTTTTAAAGGACAGCTCAGGAAACTCCCTTTCTTTTTTTACAGGCCCTACGACCGGCGTATGGACACAGGAATCCTTTATCCTGTATGCAAACCCCTCAACTGAAGCCGAACAATCCCAATTCACCCAATCAAGAACAAACGTTCCCATATCCCTCTACAACCCATTGGGAGAAGGCATCTGCGGAGGCTTAAGAGGAAGCTGCGCATTTGCTATGATGGAAATAACAGTGTTCCAGAGAAAATGAAAAATAATGAGGCGGCGACGATGGCGAGGGCGAGGCAGGGGTTGCCCCCTTCGGGGTGCCGAGCAGGCGAAGCCGTCCGAAGCCGTCTTCATCGCAGCCTCATTCGGAAATCCAGCAATTCGGATACGCCTGCCAAGGATCAATCATGAAGCAAATATGAAGCAAATGCAAACAAGAAAATCACAGATGGAAATCATGGGCCTTGCAGTGATTGTGATACTCCTCACTCTTGGCTCGCTCTTCGTTATCCAGTTTGTTGTCCTCAAGCCTCAGAGCGAGATCAAAAAGACCTTTACCCAGACCCAGACAGCAGCCAACACCCTGACAGCGCTGCTCAGGACCTCAACAGGCTGCAAAGGCACAACAATCATAGGTCTGCTGGACGATTGCGCAAAGCATCCTAGTAGTGACACAAACAACAGGATATGCTGTCTGAACTCAGACAGCGCCGATCCATGTGTTTCTGAACCTCCTCCTCCTGGTAAAACTGTTAATGGCAAAGACTCCTGCGCTAAAGCATCAGAACTCATTGAAGATATCCTCACAAACTCCTTGCAAAACTACGGCATCAGCAACTACGAATTCAGGATCATTAACGAGGATTATTACCAGCCAATTGATCCCATCAGAGCAGGAGAATGCCTCCAATCCAAAGAGTCCAAGCAGGCCTATTTCCGGACCTCTGCAGGCGTTGTGACGATCTATTTGGATGTGTGCTAATATGGAAAAGCCAAGAGGCAGTCATTCGTGCTCGGAGATACATTTTTAAACTTCTCCATACTTATAATAAAACATGAGAAAAGACGTACTAAAAATAAAACAGAAGATAACCCCCATTCTGAAGCGCTACAAAGTCAAGAGGGCAGGAATATTTGGAAGTTACGTTAGAGGGGAACATAAACAGCGGAGTGATGTAGACGTTCTTATACAACCACCAAGAAGCATGAGCCTCTTGAAGTTTGTCCACATAAAACATGAACTGGAGGAAAAATTGAATAAAAAAGTAGACCTGGTTAGTTATAAGGGGATTCACCCCCTCTTAAAGGATCAGATTTTAAAAGAAGAGGTCAAGATTATATGAAAAGAAGCATAAACTTATTTATAGAAGATATCCTGGATAGCATCAGCAACATCGAGTCGTTTTCTGAAGATTTAACAGAACAGGAACTATCTAAGGATAAGTTAAGGCAAAGTGCGATAGTCAGGCAAATAGAGATAATTGGAGAAGCAGCTAAAAATATCCCTAGTCCTATTAGGAAAAAGCATCCGGAGATTCCGTGGAAAGACCTTGCAGGAATGAGGGATGTCATAACCCGCGGATATTTCAAGGTTGCGGTGGGGGCTCGCCAAGCCCACAGGTTGCATTGAAAAGTTGCTCGCTTCGCTCGGCAGCGTCGGGTTCGCCCTGCGCAAGCCAAGCAGAATAGCGACATTCCCCGAATGGGACAACCCCCTTGTCGCTCTGCTGTCTTATTTTAAGGTGGCTCACGAGAGGGCGCTGCATGACTTTTCAATGCGACCAGCCCACAGAAACCTTTATATACAACATAACCTAATAGGGAATATCCAATCAATAAGAGGTGTTTTCATGAAAAAAGCTCAAGGCTTGCCATTGAACGCAATCGTCATAGCAGCATTAGTCTTGATAGTCTTGGTTGTTTTGATACTTGTCTTTACAGGAAGGATCGGAAGTTTTGTAGGCGGAGTTCAGAATTGTGGAGCCCAAGGAGGGAGTTGCAAGGCATCTTGCGACCCAAAAGAAGCGCCTCTCGGAGGCCAAACAAGCTGCGCTGTCTCTACTCCTGCTTGTTGCATCCCAACTCCAACTGGATAAGGGATCATTAGATTACAAACAACGATAAAAAAAGCTCAGGGGCTTCCGCTCAATGCAATCGTCATAGCAGCGTTGGTGCTGGTAGTCCTTGTTGTTCTTATTCTCATTTTTACAGGAAGGATTGGCAATTTTACGACAGGCACACAGACCACAATCGGAGAATCGTGCCTTGCCTTGAATACTCAGGCAGAGAACCGAGAAACAACGCGCTATGAATGCAAGGGGGGCTGTACGGGGCGATGACCGTAGTTCCTGGGAGCTTTAAGGACTGCGCCCTATTGCAAAAAGTCTGCTGTCAAAGTACCAAAAATCAATAAACTCTAATCCAGTTTCCCCACTCTATTATCCCGAAACTACTTCCGGTCACGAAACTACTTCCGCTTTAGTTCATTCCATACTTCTCTTGGAGTCTTGAATTTCAGGCTCATATGAGGCCGTGCCTCATTATGATGCCTGATATAGTCAGCAAGATTAGCGAATGATCCTGTTGCGTATTCTGTCTTGTAGCTGAGGAAGAAGCGTTCTACTTTGCCGTTGGTTTGTGGCCTGTTGACTCTG
>DATDTY010000021.1 GCA_035290625.1 Candidatus Nanoarchaeia archaeon | reverse complement strand
AGCGCCCTCTTGTAAGCCATTATAACGGAGCGGCGGCACAGCGACAAGAGGGTCGCCTCCCTCGGAGAATGTCGCTATTCTGCCTGACTTGCGCATGGCGAACCTGGCGCTGCCGAGCGAAGCGAGCAACTTTTCAATGCGACCAGGGAACCATATCCTTTTTATACCTCTTCTCAAGTCCATCCTTAATGCTCACTGCAATCCGTGAATGGATACACATCATCTATGATGTTCCAACCTTAATAGCATATGGAGGAATGTTTATCCTCTTTGTCATCATCTTCGCAGAGACTGGCTTGATGGTCGGCTTCTTCCTGCCGGGAGATTCTTTGTTGGTTACAGCAGGCCTCTTTGCAGCAAAGGGAGATCTGAGCGTTTTCTGGCTTATTGTCGTGCTGAGCATTGCCGCAATTCTTGGAGACTCAACCGGCTACTGGATTGGAAAGACTGCAGGCCCTGCAATCTACAAGAAAGAGGATTCACGATTCTTCAAGAAATCCCATCTCAAGAAGGCAGAGCAGTTCTATATCAGGCATGGAGGGAAGACAATCATCCTTGCGCGATTCGTTCCGATCATACGCACCTTTGCTCCGGTTGTTGCAGGAGCTGCAAGCATGGATTATAAGCGGTTTGTCTCGTTCAATATCTTCGGTGGAATCCTCTGGGTAGCCTCGATGTCGCTTATTGGCTATTATCTCGGCAGGATACCCGGCATAGACAAGAACATCGATATCGTTGTTATTATCGTCATCTTTTTGTCGTTCCTTCCGATTATCTTTGAATGGTGGAGGAATAAAAGGAAAGGGGTTGAAGACAAAAGTCCAGTTCACAGAGAAAACTATGAGGAAGGCGACTCAATCCAAACAACACAGGATCATGGGCAAAGCAATGGATACGGGCAGAGAGAGATTGATAATAGGCTCTCCAATCTTGACAGAAATGACGAGCCCACCTTCTTCCAGAACCTCAATAAAACAGAGAGATCAGACAGCAGGCCACCTAAACACTTATAATCCTTTAGATATAAAGGGGCATTAAACTATGCTTACAACAGGTGCCGATGCAAAACATCTACTACCTTGATACGTCCATATGGATAGATATCCATCTTAAAAGAGGGCATAATGGAGAAGCAGCTAAAAAACTCATGGAAAAAATCATTTTAGGGAATCATCTTGTTCTCTACTCTGATAGTGTTGTGACTGAGTTCAAGAAGCTTGGCTTGCAGGAACATGAGATTCATCAGTTATTGTCCATAGCAAAGCCCGACAATATAAAACGCACTTCTGCAACCAAAAGAGAGATTGAAGAGGCAAAACGATTAGCCATGCAAAGGGATGTACCTATGCGTGATGCCCTTCATGCAGTGATTGCCCGTAACCATGGAACTCAGCTTGTGTCCAGAGATAGGCATTTCGACAGGCTGAGAGATATAACAAAAGCAAAACTCCCTGAAAATCTACTCAACGCCTAATTTCTTGGCAATCTCTTTAAATGCTTCTTCTCCTGCTCGGTGGATATCCTCATCAGTGATCTTTTTGTCTTTTTTACCTGAGCCATACGCCCTTTCCAGCCTCTGCAGAGCGTGCTGCGTCTCCAGATCCCTGATCTTTTCTCTCACAGCTTCGCGTATGAACTCTGTTTTTGTCGCGTACCTATGGCTTTTCATCACCTGCTCCATGTCCTGCAGGAATCTCTTTTCAAATCTGACTGAGACGGTCTCCATTGTATTACATTGTAATGCATAGTAATATATAAGCCTTTTGGTTTTCGGAGTGATTAAATAAGCAAATGCTGAAAGGGATCGGATGAAAGCTAATAATGGAGAAGACGTTTGGAAGCTTGGTTCTCACGTTGGATTGCCTGATGCTCATAGTGCTAAGTATTTGATTAAGAAACTGGTAAATAATGAGACATTTACAAGTTCGGATATGGGCAGATATTTAGCGGATTTGACCTAAATCCTTATAAAATAGCCTCTGTTTCTTCCCTCTATGGAATCCAAAGCCCATAAGAACGTCTTGAGAAAAAGCAAGGAAATAACAGGCACAGCCATCAGAGGCTATGACTTTGATAAAGGGGTGGACTATGACAAGATCATAGACTCGTTCGCAACAACAGGCTTCCAGGCTACGCATCTGTCAAAGGCAATCCAGATCATAAACAAGATGAGGAAAGAGAAGTGCACGATCTATTTAGGCTACACATCAAACATGGTCTCTTCAGGGTTGAGGGATGTGTTCTGCTACCTTGCAAAGCACAGGCTTGTGGATATCATTGTTACGACTGCCGGAGGCATAGAGGAAGATATCATCAAATGCCTGGGAGACTTTATCCTGGGCGATTTTGAACATGAAGGCAAGGAGCTGAGGGAAAAAGGCATCAACCGGACTGGCAATATCCTTGTCCCAAACAACAGATACGGAGACTTTGAGAACTTTTTCATCCCATTCTTAGAGAAACTGCACAAAGAGCAAGATGATCCAAAAAAGATATTCACCCCTTCAGAGATTATCGCAAGATTAGGCAAGGAAATAAACAATGAGAGATCGATCTATTACTGGTGCCAAAAAAACAGCATCCCTGTTTTCTGTCCGGCGTTAACAGACGGATCAATGGGGGATATGATCTATTTTTTTAAATGCAAGGACCCGGATTTCCTTATAGATATTGCCAATGACATAAAAAGATTAAATGACCTCACCATGGAAGCAAAGAAGACGGGCATCATCATTCTCGGAGCAGGCATGGTCAAGCATCATATCTGCAACACCAACATGATGAGGAATGGAGCAGACTATGCTGTGTACATCAACACCAGCCAGGAATATGACGGCTCTGATTCAGGAGCACAGCCTGATGAGGCAGTGTCCTGGGGCAAGATTGCAAAGAAGGAGGATTCTGTGAAGGTTGTTGGAGATGCCACTATCTTATTCCCATTGATTGCCGCGAAATGCTTCTGCTAATGCCTTCGCTAATAGAGCTCTCCAATATCCACTTCGTCAGAAGACACGACATCAATTGCTTCTGAGGCATCCTCTGCCTGAGGAGCTTCCTGCGAAGGCTGCTGAATAGGCTTTGATGCCGCTGCCTGGGGCTCCGCGCAGCCTGATAGCATAATCAGGGATACTAGCAATAGTGCGATTGCAATTTTCATCGTGCTCACCTCATCCTCGTTGATTCAGATTCCGTTGATTTGTCCATGCGGTTTTCAGCACTGCCTGATTTCATAGACTCTCTATTGGCAACTCTTGCCTTGGCAACTTGCCTGGGCATGGCTGCCTTCTTTGCCCGCACATCCTGCATGCGCCGATCAAGGCGCTTATCCTCGGCAAGATCATGCGAGGCTTTGGCTATCCTCTTCAGTTCGTTAAGGTCTTTGGAGTTTTGCGCCTGCTTCAGTTCGCGGAGCAGCACTGCATGCTTTTCCTGAAGCTCTGCTGTGCTCTCTCCTTCAGCTTCAGCATCTGCCAGCACCTCCCTTACCTCTTTTACCCGCATATAGGAATTTGCGCGTTGGGCAGTCAGCCGCGCCTCCTCACGCTCTGCCTTGAGCGACTCAAGATAGGTTTTCCATTCCTCACGGAATTTTGCAGCGTTTTCCTTTGTTGCGTTCTGGCCAAGGTATTTTTCCTGGAGGGATTTCAAAGCATCATAACGCTCCTTCACAGCTTCCATTTTTACGCCTTCTTCCTGGACAGTGCGCAGATGCTTTGCAAGCTTTCTGAATTCTTTCTGCTGGGCTTTCATATTATGGAACTGGCGAATCTTTTCCTCGGCAGCATCCTTCAGCTCCTCTTTCTTCGATTCCAGGGCAGCATGAACTGCATCTTTAAGGTCTTGGGTAAGGTCTTCTGGAGTAAGCCTCCTCACTTCTTCCTTAAATGAATTTGACAAGCGCCTGAGCTGTGTTACACGCTCAGCAAACTCTCTTCCTGTAAGCCTCTGCTCGTCTATGGCGCGAAGGCTGAGAATCTGGCTCTTGAGGGTTTCGAGAGGAGATGTGTCTTTGCCATTTTCCTTCAGAAAATCAATGATGGCAGTGGCAATCACATCATGGCGCATGATCTTCTTTGCCAGCTGGATGTTCAGGATATACTGCTTCAGGCCAATCCTGGCCCCAGCCTCCTGGGCGTCGGAAAGCTCTTCTGAAGTCAGCCCTGCCTCAGATGCCAGCTCTGCGTCTGTGGATACGTCATCTTCAATGTCATCGGCAACCTGAGTTGGCGTAACGTTCTCCTCAATTTCATACTCCTGGAGCTCTTCTTCCAGATCGTCTTCATCTTCTAGATCAGATGCCCCCTCTTGAAGGCCGTCCTGCAATGCATCAGCATCGCCAGCCCCTTGTACATCCTGAATGCCATCCTCTGCTCCTACGACTAAGATAGATGCTGCAAGCATTATAAGCGCAAACCAAACAACGTATACTTTCATACGTTCACCTCCTGATATTGAGCTTTTGAAGCAAGATATTTAAATCTTACGAATCGCATGGGCTGAACCTTGCACCCTAAACATCAAATTTGCCATCTTCCAGGATCCAGCCGGTAATGCGATGCTCAACTGAGGCCAAGGCGTCAGAGGTTCTCTCGAAGATGTGGTCATCAGGCATGAGTTTGCGAAAGGCGGGATTGCTCATGAGCGCCTCTTTGACTCCAGGCTGGAGCCCGCTGATAAGGACCTTCTTTTTTTGCTTGTGCCTGGCAGCAATAAAATCGTTGAGCCTCACAACAGCAGTGCTGTCAATGAATGGAACGTGCTTCATGCGCAGCACGACAACCGGCTTCTTCATTGCCATGTGCTCATCCACCTTGCGCTCAAAGACGTTCATAGCTCCAAAGAAGAAGGGCCCGTGCACCGTATAGACAGCAACTGCGCTTTTGAGCACATTGTTTTTCTCAAGGATGCTGTTGAACTCGTAGATCCTGTCGTTGTGCTCTTCGATATACTTGATATCGGCAATGCTGGTGAGCTTGAGGAATACAAGAAATACGGCAAAAAGGATTCCCATCTGGACCGCAAAGACAAGGTCGGTAAACACCGTAAATCCAAGCGTAGCCAATAGGACAAGGAATTCTGCCCCGCTGATGTGATAGATCGTCTTCATCTCATGGAAATTGATCATTTTCGCTGAAACAAACATCAGGATGCCTGCAAGAAATGCCTTGGGTATATGCTTGGCTAGCGGTGCAAACAAAAGCACGATGAGCAGGATAATAACTGCATGGATTATGCCTGCAAACTTTGTCCTGGCGCCTTCCCGTATATTTACTGCGCTCCTGGCAACTGCTGCTGTCGCAGGAATGCCGCCAAAAAAAGGAAGGACGACATTGACTATTCCCTGGCCCCGAAGCTCCTTGTCTGCATTGTGCTTTGTTCCCGTCATGCCATCACAGACCACTGCGCAGAGCAATGATTCTATTGACCCCAACAAGGCTATCGTGAAGCCGATGGGAAGAACATCGCGGAGAAGCTGAAGATTGAAATTTGGCAGATGGAATGAAGGGAGGCCGCTGGGGATCTCTCCAACCACAGGAACATCAAGCGAGAACACCATCACTGCGCCTGTAGTGAGCACAAGAGCAATGATTGAAGGAGGAAGAAGCATATGGTGCCTGGCGAGGATCCTGGGAAGGAAAACAAGGATCGCCAGCGTTAAACCAGCCAGCACCATTGCAGCGCCATTCGCAGAACCTGCCTGATTCCAAAGGCCGCCAAAAATCTGCCAGACATGCTCCTTTGCCTGGATTTCAAGCCCCAGCGCATTCGCTATCTGGCCTGTAAAAATGATGATCCCGATGCCTGCAGTGAATCCTGAAACAATCGGGAAAGGCATGAATTTTATGATGCTGCCTATCCTGGCAAGCCCAAAAATAAGCTGAATAAGGCCAGCAACAATGCCTGCCAGCAGAAGCCCATCAAAGCCATGGGCATTGACTGCTGCGAGTATCACAACAGCCATCGCTCCTGTTGGTCCTGTGATTGAGAACCTGGAGCCGCCAAAGGCTGAGCCAAGGATGCCTGCGATAATTGCAGTATAGATGCCGTTGATGGGAGGAACCCCTGATGCAAAGGCAAAGCCTATAGCCAACGGCAGGGCAACGATTGCTGTTACAAAGCCTGCCTTCAGGTCATGCAGCATATATTCTCTGGAGTGACTAAGGTCCACGGCCGCTCCCTGACCGCCAAGTAGTATTTAACCCTTTTGATGGTCTGGTTTTGTGAAAACGCAGGCAGGAATGATGGCAACCTTCAATTTCGAACCAACCTCGCCGCAATCGCAAAGCTTAATAATCACCAAAGGATGGACAGCCTCGATGAAGCCTCTGCTTATTGGCATTGATCCCGGAACAACCGTAGGGGTCTCTGTTCTCGATATGCAGGGAAGGGTCATAGAGGTTTCCTCATCAAAGGAGCTCAGCCTGCCAAAGCTTATAGCGCACATCATCCCCTTTGGGAAGCCTATCATCGCTGCGACAGACAAGCGGCAGATTCCGAAGTTCATAGAGAAGTTTGCTGCAAGCACAGGAGCAAAGATCATCGCGCCAAGGGAAGATCTCAAGGTGCTGGAGAAGAGAGAGCTCTGCAGGGGATTTAAGACTGCCTCGCAGCACCAGCTCGATGCCCTAGCTTCAAGCCTGTTTGCCTATAAGCATATTTCTCCGCTGCTGCGGAAGATCCGGTCTGTTCTTGAAAAGCAGGAGAGGATCGAATCCTTTGAGACCATAGCAGAGCAGATTCTCCTGGATGACAAGAATGTGGAGGCATGCCTCTCCGGCCTGTCTGAAAAGCCTGAGGCCATTGCAGGAAGAGAGATCAGGATTGAACGGACCAACCATATGCGAAAAGCCTTGGAATCCCTCAAGAGGGAGAACAGCCTGCTTAAGGAGCATCAGAGAGAGATTGAGCAGCGGCTGAAGAGGAGGAGGACGTGGCGCATCAGAAAACCAGTTCCGGACAGCCTTCTCGCATACAAGGATGCCAGGATACGCTCGCTTGAAACGATCATCAGGAAAAAAGAACGGCAGATCGAGGACAGCAGGAAGCACATTGGAAGGCTGATGGAGTTCATCTCAGGGCTGAACAGAATGGTTCTTGTGAAGAAGGTCAGCAACCTTACACGAAGGGAGTTTGAAGCCAAGGAATTCCTCAAGATACAGGAAAAGGACATTCTCCTGGTGGAGGATATGGCCAGCCAAAGCAGCGAGCTGATCGAGCGGCTCAGGCAGATGAATGTCCTTATTATTGCCAGAAAGCCGAAGAAGCTCGAAGGCATGACTGTCCTGGATGCCGCAAAGTTCAGCCTTACGGAAGATGTGCATTTTGCATCAGCCGACAAGGCGAGCATTGATCGGGAGGTCAATGCTATGCCCAACTTTGCCAGGATTATTGATGAGTACAGGAATCGCGCCTTATAGCCTGCTGCTCTGAGAACCTGATCCGGATTTTCCTTCCTGACATTGGCTTTGCCAGAATGTGGCTCCCAACAGCAACAATGGTGCAGTGCTCTCCTTTGTATATGATGGCGTCTCCTTTCTTGAATGCGAGCGGCCTGAACATCACTGTAAGGCGGTAGATGTCCTTTTGCGTCAGCCGGTTTCTGGAGAAGAGGCGCACTGATTCCTTAAGTTCGCCCTGGTATTTTGCTACAAGGAGCCTTCCCATCTGGCGGAGGTATTTGTTTGATGAGAATTGCAGGTCATAACCGCCCTTCACTTTCTTGAGCGAGGCAATCCTAGCTCTCTTGTCTTTTGTAGTCTGCGCCAGGACAAAATCAAGGTGAGCCTTAGTGACATCCCTCAGCTGAAGCGTTCCCTCGAAATAGTCGATATGCTCCATCAGGTTCTAGAACGGAGCGGATTATTTAAACGTACCTGAGAGGCGGCAGCCTCAATTCCACTTCTCAATCTTGATATGCTCTGCATCAACTCCGATGGAGCCAAGGAGAGCTGTCATCTGCCCGATCATCTCCTTTTTTCCGCAGATGAAGAAGAACCAGTCCTTGTACTCAGGCAGCTCTGTTTTGATGATTTCCTTGTCGATTCTCTTGTTGTAGGTCGCAGGCTCATGGAACTCCGGCTCCCGGGTTACGCATTTCACGAACTTGAAGCGATTATATGATTTTGCAAGATGCTCGAATGCTGCTTTGTCGCAGATTTCTTTATGGGTTCTTGCGCTGTAGATCAGGCAAAGCTGCCTTTGGCTTTTCTGCTTTGCCTCTGAGAAGATTATTGATTTGAATGGTGTATAGCCGATCCCTCCTGCGAGGAAGCAGATCTTTTTCATCTCAGGCTTTGCTGTGAAGCTGCCTAGGGGCCCTTTGAGGATGAATTCCTCTCCAATGCCTGCCTTTTCCAGGCGCTGGGTGAACTCGCCTTCGGTCTTGATGGCCAGTTCAAGCTCTTCTGCTCCCGGGATTGACGCTATTGAGAATGACCTTGTCAGAGGATTGTCTTTGAAGCGAATTGTTACAAACTGGCCAGGGGTGAAGCCAAGCGGCTTTTCTAGTGTGAAGAAGTATTTTTTAAGTTCCGG
>DATDTY010000020.1 GCA_035290625.1 Candidatus Nanoarchaeia archaeon | reverse complement strand
CTCTGGAACTCTTCAATGAAAACAAGAAGGTCGCTCTGGTTGGCCTCGCCTCTTGCAACCTTGTCTGCGAAGAGATGAGCATCAATGCTGTCCACCTCTGCATCTAGGTTGAGGTCAGAGAGGCTTAGCAAGTCTGAGCCTGTCGGATAGGGACAATCCCTTATAAAATTAAAAAGAAATCTATTTAAACAAATACTTCTTCTCTAGTAGTTACTAAGAAATCTACTTTAAATCTGTAAACACTAAAACGCCCAGAATCAATCCCCAATGATTAATCTACCAATCCCTCTCACTGAATCCTGGCAAGCTGTTTTTATCGAAATACCTTCCAATCTTGAAGCGATTCTTAATGATATAAATGCTATTCTTCCTACTCTAAATGCATCCAGCGTTTCTCCTGAACATCATATCGTACACAAAGCAGAGCATTCAGGCACCTTATTAAAATTCTATAGTAAAGGAGAAGTACAGAGACCCTACAATTCTCTTGTAATAAGCACTACCCCTAATAACCTCGCAATTGCACAGCAAAGTATACTTGTTTTCTCTAATAGGGATATCCATTGCCTCGTCAGCAGAGAGATTACCCCTCACCCTTCTGATGGAGAAACGAGTCTAATAAAGAACATCAAACAATTATCGCTTTTGCACGATGAAATGCAAAATATTGACTTAGGAAGGAAGGGTTATCTCCTCACTTCCACTTCGCTACAACAAGATGTTCCACTGTTTAGCTGGTTGGTTTTTGATAGCATTGATTACCTTGGAGAAATGAAAACTCGTTCTCTTCCAACCAGATCTTCTGATCTTTATGAACGTTATGAAAGATTCGGATCTTGGTTTTCTGAAGTTGCATGTGCTGTTTACGATACACTCTTTAATCAATCTTCTGAACATTATTATATCCATGGTGATGCTCGGAACGGCAATATCATTGATGGCAGATTCATTGATTTTGATCATTTGAGACTTGGTCCAAAGGAGTATGATTTTGGGAGACTTCTAGCAGACAGAGTTTATCTTCCATTTGCTCAGATTACAGAAATAATCCAAGAACGTTGCGATCATCTAAGTGAAGATGAACTGTGGAGGGCGTATTTCCATCACAATTTTATTCTTGGTGCGCAAGCTTTAGCAGAAGGGGATTTTAATCTCTTTAGTAATTATGCAGCTAAAGTTAGAAAATTAGCCGCGCTTTTTGGAGGCAATTCTATATCCGAATTGTCATTAGTCTTAATCGAGGAGACTTTTTGATGAGCGGCATACGTTTTGGTATTATTGGTACAGGTCAAATTATGCATGATGCCTATCTTCCTATCTTACCTTTCTTGGATACTGTAGAGGGAGTTACTCTACTTGATCTAGATCCCCAAGCTCTCGACAGAACCCTGCATAACTTTGAAAGCTGGTTAGATGAAGGCTTATTCCAAAGGTCTTATAATCCTTTCTTTCCTTCCGCTCAAGAACGAGCAAGGAAATTTTATAAACAACTTCGAACCGTTTCTAATAAAGAAGAGATTCTCTCGCAGAGCGATGTACTCCTAGTAACAACACCCCCTTACACTCATATTGATTTAGTCATGGATATTATTAGAAACGGCAAGAAGGCCATCTTAGAGAAACCGATTACCTCTGATCTAGCAGCACTTCAAGACTTATTACCTTGTTATAACTCATTATTTGAAGAAAATGTCCGATACTTAGATAATTATATGTATTATCCTCCTATAAACCATCTTAAGGATAAAATCCAACATGGAGCGATCGGGGATACAATCCTCATTGAAACATGTATGGCGAATCCAGGACCAGCAAAATGGAGAGACGCGCCTTTGTGGAGAATTGATAAATCCAAATCTGGAGGTGGGGTGCTCTATGATTGGGGTCCTCATACAATAGGACTCTCTCTTTATCTTGCGGGCCCTCATAAAGAAATTATCTCTCTCAAAACCCTTTCAATCGAGTATTCGAAGCCGGGTCAACAAATCTCTGGTGAGCCCATTCCCACTCCTATTGATCTCAGAAGCTTGGTTAGTATAGTCTTAGGTGAAGAAGGACACATCCCTACTACATTACTTGTGGAGAATTCTTGGCTTAATAGCCCTGATCAGGATTCTCCATCAGGCAAGTCATGGATTCGTGTTGAAGGTACTGAAGGAAGTTGTGTTATGGAAATCAAAAAAATAGGCTCAGAAAGAGTATATAATCTTACCACCTCTTTACGGAGAGATACTCCAATATGCGAGGTTTTTAGGCCCCACTTCCCCCATGACTCTTTCTTCTATGGACTTGATACTATCTTAAGGACATGGTCTGATAAAATCCCGCCCAAGCAATCAACATTCTCCTTCGGGCTTAAGATCTTAAAGATAATCCATCAGGTTACTCAAGCGCAATGAAAAAGAATTATTTGGCAATACTTTACGGCCTCTTTGGAGATGTAGCAGCATTAAGCGCATTCAGTAATCTAATTGGAGAGACGGCCTCTGAACGATTTTCTCTGGTTACTCTCGAAAAATTCAGTCGTTTCAGCGAGGTTTATGGAGCATATAAACAGGTTATACCATTTGATCCATCCCATCCTGAGATCTCAGTAACTCACGTTAATGACATGGGTATCGATGTCTTATCAGATCTGCATTCGTCTTCTTTTAACAGTCCTGAATACATAGAATGGTTACAAACGTTGCATGTTGCTAAGATAAGGACGGCAAAATGCCGTTGCCCTGCATTCTTTAATCCTATGTCTCCTATAGAACTTCTTGAGGATAGAATAATTGATTCTGATGTACACAATGTACAAAACTACAGCAATCGACTCGGTGCATTTGGCATTACTTTGGGTAAGGATATGTTACGTTTGTATCCTACTGCAGATGATTACCAATACTCATTGGAAGAAAAGCTTCGATATTCAAAACGTCCAATTGTAAGCCTTGTGCCGAAGTCTAATTTCTCTTATAAAGAATGGGATCTAGATAATTGGTGTGCGTTATCGGATCGTCTTATTACACGCACAGGTGCGCAATTAATAATTAACTGCGCGACATATGAGATGCCAGAATTACTGGGTTTTGCTCAATCAATAGGGGCAATCATATACGCCGCAGAAACTCCTGAGACCCAAGTTAGAAATCTGCTTGTTGCTGACTTGGTTATCACAATTGATACAGGTCTAAAACATATTGCGGGTTATTTAGGGCTCCCCGTTATAAGTCTCTATGGGCATACGACTCCAAGTATTTGGGGAACGCTATCCTCAACGGAGATACCTGTACTCAGTCCCTTTCCTTGTGATACTAATAAAGATTCTGAAACTTGCAAATCAATTGGACCACCTTGCATAAATTATATACTCCCCTCTCAGGTATTTAAGGCAGTTGAAAAAGCTATCGGTGAACTTCATGAATCTCTACTTCCTGCTTGACGGTCTAACGGAATCGTTTGGAAACGAACCAACTACTTTAGATATCGCCTCCCACCAATATCTTGATAGGATTAGTAGTACGGGAAAAATTGGTTTGTATGAGCCATCGACAAGACCTTATGTTCCAAATCCTGAAACGTATGTTGTGTTTCCCTATTTCTTTGGCCTTGATCCTAATCATAACCCAGGGAGGGCTGGTCTTGAGTTGATGAGAGCAGGCATCGATCTGCAAAAATTCTCTAGTGTTGCTTTATTCAGAATAATTGAGAAGAATTACGATCCTATGAAGGGATGGGATAAGGCGCCTAGACTTATTGGTGAGGAACATCTGTCAAATGTCCTTGATTCCCTAAGCCAAGAATTTCCCCATACCAAGACAACAAAAAGCAACATCAGCAGGAAAGGCAACTGTTGGTGTGTGGCTTCTCAAGGAAAAGAAGGTTTGGAAGACTATCTAAACAAACTTCAATTTTTGGTTTCAAAGCGTGATTTAAATGTTTACCCCGTATTACTCCAAGATTACAGTCCGGCAAACCTCTCAACAATACGCCCAACAACTCTTTATGGCTGGGCAGTGGGATCTCTAGTGGAAGCTTTTAATCTTGTTGGGGTCAGTATCTCGCAAAATCCAGATATTCTGGAGAATGACCTTTTTCAGTATGATACAAAAATGAAAGATTTCACAGATAGAGTCCTTCCATGTATTGCTGGTGATTCAGAGAGGGATTGCTCTGCTATTGTTTATGTCAAAGAATCATCTGAGGCGTCCAGAAAAAAAACACGTGATGACAAAGTTAAGAGTCTTAAATTCATTGATGATCTTATAGGGGAGACTTTCAGAAATCTTGAGCCGAGTCATGCGAATTTGATAGTGCTCTCAGATCACCAGTCTAACATCGGAATTGAGCGCACGTATAGGGGTCCAACTATTTATTCTTATACCCGCATGGGTGTAGGGAAATCTAGGATAAACTTGACTTTTAGTGAAGACAACGCCGCTATCCTTACTCCTCGTGTCAAAACACAACAAGAGGTCATTGCTGAAATAGAATCGTTCATAAAATCAACTACAAATCAACCACAGCCATAATAGCCCTGTGATCAGAAATGGAGTCTTGCTTGCAACTTACGGCGATAAACTTCCCTCTGCGCAATATCACATAATCGTAAGTTGCATTCTCTGATGGAAATGATGTATACTGATCCACATCATACGAATTAACCATGCTGGGAAATGCCCGCCTTACTTCTGTTGGAGACATATTAAAATCACCAACATACATATCTGCTTCAGGGAGGCGATTCACCTGGAGTTTTCTTGTCTTTGGATACTTGCTTAGATGAAGATTGCATACGGTAAATCTATCAAACCTATATTTGACAGCTATGCGCGGCCACCTATCTACACCCTTTATTATGGGAAGCTTTTTGGATGAAGTCGTAAACTCCATTTTTGATAAGACACCCAGCCCTTCAATAACCTGCTCGTCTTGAGTTTTACCTTTGCCATAATCTTTAGCAAAATCGTGGCTTTGATCGTATCTTCTATGCGGCAGTCCAATCCTCTGCTGCAGCGTTCCAAGCAGATCAGGCATGCCCTTGCGAATTCTGATTTCCTGAAATAAAGCAATATCAGGATTACACTCTGATAAGAGACTCACAAGGACGTTAAACTTAGGATCAATGACTGAAATGCCTCCAAGATTGAGGGAGAAGAGTCCTAACCTCATAATCATATTTGAGTCCCGTATGCTTTAAAAACATTGCTACGGAGACCTAGGTCTCGAAATAACAAGATTTATAAAAGAGATTGCACTCCACGTACAATTGTGATCTGCTATGGAATTCACAGCAATTATTAGAAAAGGAGAGAAACAATTTGTTGCGTTATGCCCTGAGATAGATGTTGTAAGCCAAGGATATACAATAGAGGAAGCCTTGGAAAATCTTAAGGAAGCAGTTGAATTGTATATAGAAGAGATGGGAGTTCCAAAAGAGTTCAAGGGCAAGGAAGCCATTATTGCAAGATTTTCTTTAAAAGAACATGCAAAAATTGCCTAGGCTTTCTGGAAAGGAAGTTATAAAAGTGCTGGCAAAGGGGTCGCATTGAAAAGTGATGCAATGCCTTCTTGTGAGCCTCTGAAATAAAAAAGAGATCAGCGACACAGGGGATGCTCCACACGGGAAATGTCGCTTACCACATCTATAAACGCGAGGCGAACTTGGCATTGCCGAACGAAGTGAGCAACTTTTCAATGCGACCGGCAAAGGATGGGTTTCTTATTGCGCGGCAGAAAGGAAGCCATATTATCCTTAAGAGAGCGGCTACAGATGGAACTAAAGCAGTAGTTGTTCCAAATCATAAAGAGATAGATAAAGGAACCCTTCTTGAGATTATACGGCAGGCTGGAATGAAAAAAGAGAAATTCTTAAATCTTCTTTAGCTATCTCTCAGCCAGAAACACTCTTACCTATACATCCCCCAATCCTCAACACTGCTTGTCCTCAATGCTTGGAGAACTGCCAATGTTGCTTGGTCTTCAGGATTCCTTCTCTGGAACTCTTCGATAAATACAAGAAGGTCGCTCTGGTTTGCCTCGCCTCTTGCCACCTTGTCTGCGAAGAGATGAGCATCAATGCTGTCCACCTCTGCATCTAGGTTGAGGTCAGAGAGGCTTAACTGGTCAGAGCCTTCTGAGGTCCTTAGGAAATTCTTCAAACTGTAAAAAACCCATAAGCAACTATGAAAATCGGCATTGCTAAATACTTTTTTCTAAATAGACAGTCCTTTCAGTATCCTCTTAATTCCATCTTCAACCTTATCATTATGAAATTGCGGATTCCATTTTTCTGGCTCTACAATGTCTGATACCACCAGCAACGAAACAATCTTTATCCTTCTGAACTCTGCAACTGCATATGCCGAAGCGGTCTCCATGTCAACGCCAAGAACTCCGTGTTTCTTATATTTGTGATATTTTGTGAGTGTTTCTCTGTACATAGCATCTGTTGTCCAGACCGCCCCATACTTAGCTGGGAGTTTAACTGAGACGCTTGCTTTAGCTTCTTTGGATCGCTCAAGATAGTGATAGGATATCCCTTCATCACGGATGGCTTTCTCAGCAACAACAATATCCCCTATTCTTGCGTTTGTGATGCCTCCGCACATACCTATCATATACACTTTTTTGACACCTAATGCTATAACTAACTCCAATGTGTTGCATAATGCTGCGCCGCCCATCCCGCCGTATGCTACTAGCATTTCTTTATTCCCCTTTTGATAGATTTTTAAGGGGAAATCAGGAGATCCGGGAATAAATTGCATCTGCCTTTTGAGCTTCCAGCCTTGAAGATTCCTTTCTATTCTGTTCGGATTCATAGCCGCCAGGATACAGGTCGACGGCAGTTTGGTTATTTTGGCATTGTGGTTTCTATGGAAATTTGAGATTTGGTCCTGAGGACTAATGAGAACGTCTTTTTGGTCATATGTCTCAAATAAAGGGGTTGTCATAATGATGGATTGTATTGGCTTTTTATATTTCTTGCTATATTAGCCGTATAATCCTGTTGACGGCATCTTGCCTTACTGACTCATATTTGCTGAGATTTACTGTATCGGTTTTACTTTTGCAGTACTCTTTAATAAATGTTTCAGTAAGCCCATAAAGCTCGGATAGAGGGAAAACCTTTCCTACCTTTAACACTTCGCATTGCCTTCCATTCCATAATCTTTCTGAATTTGTTGGAATAACAATCGATTTAGTCCCTTTTGCCATCGCCCGCATGCATGATGAATGGCCGCCATGATTTAAATACAAATCACAGCCTTCAATTGCTGATGAACCCGAAACATACCCCTGCCAGTAAATTGGAGGATTATTCTGTGACTTATCCTCCTGATTTCCAGTCGCCCATACAAATCCAATATCCTTATTCATTAGTTGGGTCTGAAGATAATTCCTTACTTTGTGCCATCCGGGATCAGGGAAGTTTCCCATATACACAAAAACTTTTATTGCTTCTCTTATAGCTTTGAAGTTAACTTTATTTCTCTGCCCTTCATATAACAGCGGTCCTGTATGAATTAAATTTTCTCCCGTATCTATTTTACTAAACTCAGGAAAACTTGGTATAAGATTCAGGTCCCCCAACATAAGTTCTTCCAAAAAATTCACCTCTCTTTCCAAATATCTTCGATAAAAGTTAAGAAAAAGACACTATGTTCCCGATGCTCTCAAGGATGTGCTCTATAAACACCAATGGGTCTCTTTTCATAATATCTTAACCTCTTCCTTGAGTATTCTCTCTTTCAACAAACGATGGACTCCTTTATAGGTCAAGAGGTCTA
>DATDTY010000019.1 GCA_035290625.1 Candidatus Nanoarchaeia archaeon | reverse complement strand
CTAACACGGGCTATTTTCCTCGCTTGATAGGTTGTCCAGCCATCATTCTTGCGCCTTATGGTCTCCATAAGCTTCCCTCTGGTGAGTTTCATGCTCCAATGTAACTCACCGTAGGGAAATAGTTTCGGGATAAGACAGGTTGCGATGTTGAAATGCGCAGAGCCGTGGCATATACTGGGTCCAGCGCAGGATGCAGGATGCGCGGACATATAAAAATAAAAATTAGAAAAAAAGAGGATCAAAGATCCCTGATTCCCTCCTCGAGAACCTGGAAGACTGCCTCTCCTTCCGGAAGGTTAGGGGCGTCAACGAGCTTGGCTACCCTGCTGCCCTTCTTTCCCCTTCGCAGATAGATCCTGAATGTGGAGTTGTGGCCTACGATGTGGCCTCCAATCGCCTCAGTCGGATCACCGAAGAACATGTCTGGCCTTGCCATGACCTGATTGGTCACAAGGACGACGAAGTTGTAGCGGTCTGCAAGCCTCTGGAGGACGTGCATATGCTTGTTGATCTTCTGCTGGCGCTCAGCAAGGGTGCCTCTGCCAATGAACTCTGCGCGGAAGTGGGCAGTCATGGAGTCAACAACAACAAGCCTGACGTTCACTCCTTTTTTTATAAGGTCTTCCACCTTCTCTGCCAGAATCATCTGGTGGTCAGAGTTAAAGGCTCTGGCAACCTTGATGTTCTCAAGGACTTTTTCTGGGTCAAGGCCCATCCCTTTTGCCATCTGGGTGATGCGCTCAGGCCTGAAGGTGTTTTCTGTATCAATGTAGACTGCTTCGCCTTCTGCGCCGCCCTGATCTTTAGGGAGCTGGACATTGACTGCAAGCTGGTGGGCGATCTGCGTCTTGCTTGATCCATAGGCTCCGTAGACTTCTGTAATGCAGCCTGTCTCAAAGCCGCCTGCCATCAGCTTATCAAGCTCCTTGCTGGAACTTGATAGTTTGATAACGTTGCTTCTCCTCTTGAGCAGGTCGGCCCCTGACTCAAACCCCATCTGCAGGGATGCTCTTGCGACAACAATGATCTTTTTCGCTCCTACCTCTGTGAGCCCTGCCGCATCCATCAATTCCCCGGGTGTTGCGACTGCAACAGACATAAGATCCGTAAAGCCTGCCTGCTCGAGCTTCTCTGCGGTTGCCGGACCTACTCCTGGCAGATCATACAAAGTCTTTTCCTTCGGCATCTCTTCCTGAGGCTGCTCCATTTGAATGAGTTTTTGTTTCATAATAGCTTCACCTTTTTTAGTTTTTGTATTGTACTGTATATGGATGATAAAAAAAATTAAATAACAAGCTCTTCCACAGGGGCTATGAAGTCGGGTTCTTTCATCACGACATACTCATAGGCTTTCTGCAGAACAAGCGCTGCCTTTGGCAGGTCATTCAGGCGGAAGGAGTTTGCAGTCTTCCACTCGCCGTTCTTGTCAGCGTATCTTCGCTGCAGGCTCACGGTGCGGAATTCAAAATTGCTTCCCTGCTTTGACTTGCCGTTGTTTCTCCAGACCGTTGCACTGATTGCTCCAGTGCTGAATTTCCTTTCAGGGATATTTCCCTCGTTTTCCATGTTACCAACCTCCTTGCTTTCGCGTTTTGTTTCAACATCCCCTTGATTATGGATCTTACTTGATCCCAGGGATGGGAATTTGGTACACAGGCTACTCATAGGACGGGGTTGTTTAAATAGCTCATCCGAGGGTGTCGAGTGGGGAGTGAGAAATGGTTTTTAGGGGCAGGAGGGCTGTATTTAGAGAATTTGAAGAGGTTAGGGGTGTCGAGTGGGTTTGGTAGTAGGATTTGCTCTTCTTGGACAAACATTATCTTCCTTGGCATGGTAGCAGGATTCCCTCTTTTTAGAGAAAGATTATCCTGGATGTTCTAAGCTGCCGCTCATAGGAGTTTTACTATAATCATAGATATGATAATGAAGAATACCGCCAACTCAAAGATCTTTCCCGTCTCCACAAACCCAGAGACATGAAGCTTCTGGAAAGGGTGGATGAAGTTTATTCCTTGGATTGTGAAGGAGTCTAAGACTAAATGTGAAATGCAGCCAATTGCCAAAGCGAACAGGATAGTATTGCTAAAAAAATAATAATGAATGATCAATAACGCAGCAGGGAGCCAAATGGAATGGAGAATGCCGCGGTGACCAAAGAGGAATGAAAACAGATGGGCTATTGGCTTTATCTTCTTTCCTAGCTTGCTTTTGGGAGTGTCAATGTCAGGAAGCAAGCTTCCAATGATAATGAATGCCATGAAAACAATTTTATTAAAAAAAGAGTAAGGAGTTATAAAAAACAATCCAACAAGGATTCCAAAAGCAACATGAGTCCTGGCCATCATTTGGCTTCAAGACGGGCAATCTCCTCCTGCGGATTTGGGCTGGTGTTGAGGAAGCTTGCAACAAATTCCAGGCGGTCAAACATCTGGTTGTGGTTGCACCTTCCCTTCACAATGATCTGGTTGCCGAGCAGCTCAGTCTTCCATGGCTCAAACGCCCCCGGATCCTTCCTGATCTGCTGGAACTCCTGCTGCGAAATTCCCAAAAGGGATTCTGCCTCTTTCCTGAAGCATGCAATCCTCATCGTCTCGGTGCCGTCATCCAGCACAATCGTGGTAACATAGGAATAGGAAGGAACGACGGATCCGTGGCTTCTGCAGCGATACTCAGAGCCCTCGAGCCTTGCGCGGGATCCGCATTCGGGGCAGACCTCGAAGAATTTCGGCTCAAAGACCTGGACAATGGTCCCGAAGATCTCAATGTCACGGTCTCCATCCTTCAAATCCTTGATGCTTTTTCTTGCAATCTCCGGCTTGAGGTCTCCTACAGCAATGCCCTCAGGATTGACGATAAGCTTTGATTTCTCATTGACATGAACCTCGATAAATCCCCTGTTGTCGCGGACATAGCCTGAGACGATCTTGACAATAGATCCCGGAGCAAGCTGACCTGCAATATCTGCAGTAGCCCCCCAGGAAACAACGCGTATTGTTCCTGACTCGTCTCCAAGGAGAAAGGATGCAACCTTTCCTTCTCTTCCTGCAGAATTGAATTCCCTGACCCCATAGTTCTCCAGGACTTTTCCTGCGGTCTCGACAGACCTCATTCCAGAGAGGATATTCTTGATCTGGAGCTTTCCTGAGACCTGGTCGATGACCCTGATGCCGAGCTCATTTGCAATGATATGGGCTGCGCCATCCTTGCTGATCAGCCCAGAAAGCTGCCTGGTTTTTTCGTCTATCCTTGTGTGGATCTCTTCTTCTGAAAGATCAGAGGCTTCCTTTATTTTGTTAATAATCTCCTGGAAAGGAATCTTGATCATACACCATGGTCAGTTGGTTTGTTTATAAAGTTTTATGTTATGGAGTAGATATTGAGATGTCTGGAGCAAGCCAATCAGCATCGGGCTCGCTTGTGGTTATATCTGCGATTGCTGACACCCCCGAAGGGGCCTACCCTCTGTCAGCAGTGGTTATGAGCGCGAAGAAGCTCGCAGAAAGGATGCTGGGCTCGCTCCAGAGTAGATATTGAGAGGCATTCAGGTTGCGGACCGGATTGTTGCAGGCGATGGCTGGAGAGGCGGCCGGAAAGATTGTTGGCCAGATAACAGGTCAGGAATGGCAAGGCTAAACTTGATGACCACCGGCTCGTTCTGGATTATACCGTTTGCCTCTTTTGGAAATGAGTAGCCTGTATTGACTTCAAAGAAATAGATGGAGTTTTCGCTTGCTGTGAGCGTCCATGGCGTTTGAGCGAGGGTCATTGCCCTTTCAACGCAGGCTGAAGGAAGAAAGCCTTCTGACTGGCATTCAAAGACATTGCTGAGGAGCTGTTTTGCGTCGTCTGCAGCGTGCCCGTAGATATTGAAATTGAAGGGGATGCTGGTCCTGGCATTTGGCTTGAACGCGAGCTGCCCGATTTCACCTCCGGCAGTGATTGGGGTTCTCATCGAAGAGATGGCTATGGCAGTTACAACTCCGCCATCCTGAATCAGGAAATAGTAGCCTTCTTCCGGAAAATTGATAGCTGCAAGGTATGCACCAAGGCGGATTCTGAGGAATCTGGAATATGCATCTTTGATTGATGAAGGTGTTGGAATGCAGGAATGGCCTGTCCAGCTTTCTGGAGAATTCCACAAGGCGATTCCGTTCGCCTGGCCGCAGTCGCCAAACTGGAATGTTGCTCCCTGCTCTGCAATGTCAAAATGTGCCTGATAGGCTGCGTTTTTCAATGCGATTGGGATAGTGGTCTGGAGCTGCAGCTGTGTTTGCCTTGCTTCCTGGATTGAGGCTGCTTGCCTTCCAATGACTCTTGTCTGTTGCTCTGTTCCAAGCTTTTCATTGATCTGGATGGCTAAGCTGAGCAGGACAACAGGAACTACAATTACCGCAAGGACTACAGGCATGGAAAATCCTTTTTTGCTCATGGGAGTTGGAGTGTTACAGGGATAGTTTGAGCTGGAGAGAGGAGAGGCATCTGGAGTGTCTGTTCCTGGCCTTGTGGATTGCCCTGGGTGATAACTTCATCCCCTACAGTGAGCGCCCAGGAGGGGTTTTGGTAGATAGAAGAGAAGAATGCCTGGGTTGCTTGCCTGAGCTGGGTTTCATCTTCCGTGAGATAAAAAGAGGCGATGAGCTCATCCATCGGAACTCCTTCATAGGAAGAGAGGAGATAGCTGGACATCAGCTGGGCTCCCTGAATACCAGCCATTGAGGCTGCCACAGCATCTGCCTCCTGATTTGCGTCATAGGAATACCACATAAAGAACGCTACAAAGAAGAAGGCGATCAGGACTATGCTTAAGAGAAGGTTCAAGTATTTTGGAAATGCTTTTTTATTCATCAGGATCCTCCTGTATATTGAATGCCCTCTGTTTCGGTATGAGCTGCTCAATGGTGAGCGCAGCGGGATAGGCCTGAGACCCGTCTATCACACTGATAGACACTGTTTTTGTTAGGAGGATAAATGAAAGGCCGCGCAAGGGATACTGATCCTCAAAATCCTGGCTGGAGATCTGCGCCTCAGGCCTGTCATTTGGCTTCAAGGCAAGCCTGAAGCTGCGTTGGGCTGGCAGGAGTTCCTGCCGGAAGAGGCCAAGGTCAACAGAGTTTGGCATGGTGTAACCCGTTGAATCGGTATATGCAAGCGAGGCAATGACCTGCTCTGTAAGGAGGCGCTCTTCAAGGTAGTTTGTATCGAGCCTTTTTGCAAGAGAAGCGTTTGCAACAGAGACAACAGTAAAGACAATGATAGCAATAAGAGGTATGATGATCACCATATCGAGGTTTTCTCCAAGCAGGGCTTTACGAGAGGCCTGAAACCATCGCATTTGCAATCTCACCTTTTTGCTGGTTGAATTCACTGACAAAATCTGCATTGTTTACATTCCCGAGCTCTATGAGCACTGCAGTTTTTCCATCAAGGAGTATTTTTTTGGGGTCATTGGGATCCAAATCCTGGGGAATGACCGGAAGTATAGCTGCGCCTGTGTTTGGGAGAGCATCTTCGAGCCTGGATGCGAGCCTGCAGGCAAGGTCTTTTGTTTGAGGAGAGGATGCTGTAGAAAAGAAGACTTTGATAGGCGAGGATGAAGGGGATGCTTGCCCGAGATGCAGGCTGAGGGTGGTGTCTGCATGCTCTGCTTTTTGGAGCCGCTCTTCAAGGCTTAGATCCCTGTTCGTTTCCCGTGTTTTTTCCCCAGGGATGAGCTGGGCCAGAGCAGTAACTGCTTCTGACTCGATGATGCCATTTGCAGAAAAGCCTTGGTCTGAGCCGCCATGGCCTGGGTCAATAAGGATGGATTTTCCTTCTGGCTCGTATGCTGGATCGAATGAGCAGGCAAGGCCTGAGAGAGCCTTTCTTTCTTTCGTTAGCTCAATGCTATCCCCATGCTTGATAAAGAAGACCGGCTCGTTTAAGGAGACCTCTGCAGGAAGAACATGGATATGACTGGGAGCAGAGAAGGCTGCTGTTGATGCCAGAGGGTCTCGCCCTCTGACAACCCGTACATTGTTTTCCTGGATAATTGCTGTGAAGCCAGGCTCTGGAAGGTAGCTGAGCTCGGCGTCAGCATTCAACGATGCAAGTGAAGTGATGGTGAGCGCAATGTCATTTGCAAGAAACTCCTTTTCAAAGGTTTTGTTGTCTGACAGGGAATTTGTGTATGCAAGCAATGGCAGCATGACTAAGAGGATCGGAAGCAGTATCTGGAAAATCGGCGGTATGACGAGTTCCAGGGCATTCCCTTTTTTATGAAGAGATTTCAATTTCCTGATTGCCATAGGAGAGTGTCAGGGTTTTCTGGCTGGTGATGGTGAGAGAGGTGGGAGCGATTGGGGTTTCAACGACTCTGCAGGTTTTCTTGGCTTCAATGACGCAAAGGCACTGCCTTCTGCATTCCGGATTGCTTGGATCATTCTCAATTCTTTGAATCTCATAATCTTTTCCAAGGATTGGAACAACAAGGGTTTGGCTTTTTTCAAGGCCTTCTATCTCTTCAACAATCCGCTTCAGGTCAACCTGGGGCTGGGTTTCTTCCTCTTTGGCGATGACAAGGTAGAATTTGGTTAGAATTAAGAGGACAACAATGAGGAGAATAATATGGGGGGTCATCTTGACCAGCTCTGCAAGAAGCGTCACTTCCCCTTTCTTTGACATAGAAGAATTTACGGTAAGAGGGTTATTAAAGGTTTTGGGTCAGCAGGTGAAAGTCTCACTTCGTGGCTGTCGCCAGTCTCGGCTCCGAATGCCTCAGCTCAAAGCGACATATCCCCGTGAGGGACG